>NZ_CP040093.1:1777500-2079317 GCF_006016075.1 Caloramator sp. E03
GTGGACTGCATACAAGTGAGAATGCTGGCATAAGTAGCGAGAAATAGGTGAGAATCCTATTCGTCGAAAGCCTAAGGTTTCCTCAGGAAGGTTCGTCCGCTGAGGGTTAGTCGGGACCTAAGCCGAGGCCGAAAGGCGTAGGTGATGGACAATCGGTTGATATTCCGATACCACCATAGACCGTTATTAGAGATGGGGTGACGCAGGAGGATAGGCTGAGCGCATTTTTGGCTAAGTGCGTCCAAGGGCTGAGTCAGACTTTCAAGGCAAATCCGGGAAGTTAATGACAGGGCTTGATGGGGAGCCCGTAAGGGTGAAGCAGCTGATTTCACACTGCCAAGAAAAGCCTCTATCGAGGGATGTGGTGCCCGTACCGCAAACCGACACAGGTAGGTGAGGAGAGAATCCTAAGACGAGCGAGAGAACCCTTGTTAAGGAACTCGGCAAATTGACCCCGTAACTTCGGGAGAAGGGGTGCTCTAGAGATAGAGCCGCAGAGAATAGGCCCAGGCAACTGTTTAGCAAAAACACAGGTCTCTGCTAAATCGCAAGATGATGTATAGGGGCTGACGCCTGCCCGGTGCTGGAAGGTTAAGGGGAAAGGTTAGGACCCACCCACAAAAACTTTGTTTTTGTGGGGACCCGGGTGCGAAGCTTTGAACCGAAGCCCCAGTAAACGGCGGCCGTAACTATAACGGTCCTAAGGTAGCGAAATTCCTTGTCGGGTAAGTTCCGACCCGCACGAATGGCGTAATGACCTGGGCACTGTCTCAACAAGGGACTCGGCGAAATTGTAGTACCGGTGAAGATGCCGGTTACCCGCGATTGGACGGAAAGACCCCGTAGAGCTTTACTGTAGCTTAGCATTGAGTTTCGGTATTGTCTGTACAGGATAGGTGGGAGACAGAGAAGGCAGGGCGTCAGCTTTGCTGGAGTCGACCTTGGGATACCACCCTGATGATACTGAAGCTCTAACCGGAGGCTTTGAATCAAGTCACGGGACATTGTTAGGTGGGCAGTTTGACTGGGGCGGTCGCCTCCTAAAGAGTAACGGAGGCGCCCAAAGGTTCCCTCAGTGCGGTTGGAAATCGCGCGGAGAGTGCAAAGGCAGAAGGGAGCTTCACTGTGAGAGAGACATCTCGAGCAGGGACGAAAGTCGGGCTTAGTGATCCGGTGGTACCGAGTGGAAGGGCCATCGCTCAACGGATAAAAGCTACCTCGGGGATAACAGGCTGATCTCCCCCAAGAGTCCACATCGACGGGGAGGTTTGGCACCTCGATGTCGGCTCGTCGCATCCTGGGGCTGAAGTAGGTCCCAAGGGTTGGGCTGTTCGCCCATTAAAGCGGCACGCGAGCTGGGTTCAGAACGTCGTGAGACAGTTCGGTCCCTATCCGTCGCGGGCGTAGGAAATTTGAGAGGAGCTGTCCTTAGTACGAGAGGACCGGGATGGACGAACCTCTGGTGCACCAGTTGTTCCGCCAGGAGCACAGCTGGGTAGCCATGTTCGGAAGGGATAAGCGCTGAAGGCATCTAAGCGCGAAGCCCACCTCAAGATGAGATTTCCCACCGTAAGGGTAAGACCCCTTGAAGAACACAAGGTTGATAGGCCAAAGGTGTAAGCGCCGTGAGGCGTTCAGCTGATTGGTACTAATAGGTCGAGGGCTTGATCAATAATTTGCTGTGCAGTTTTGAAAAAACTACATTAAGTAGTTGAGATTTTTAATATTTTACGACGAAGCATTATGATTTATTCGTATTAGTTCTTGCCGAGTCTGACGCAGAAAATTTTAGAACTTTTGCTTGTTTGAGAGAAGCGAGTTTTCAAAAGTTCTTAATTTTCAAGGAAGCGAGGCTTAGAACTAAAGAAGAAATCATATAGCAAGGAGAAAAATATTAAAAATAATATCTGGTGGTTAGGCATCCGGGGTAACACCCGTTCCCATTCCGAACACGAAGGTTAAGCCCGGGTGCGCCGATGATACTAAGCTGGAGACGGCTTGGAAAAGTAGGTGTCTGCCAGATTGTTAATGTTCCATGGTAGCTCAATGGTGGAGCATCCGGCTGTTAACCGGAGGGTTGGAGGTTCGAGTCCTCTCCATGGAGCCATTTTTATTTTTTGATATTTTAAGCCTAAGACTAAGTCTTAGGCTTTTTAACTATTCATATTTTTTGCCATAATAAATTGCATACAATATTTTTTTCATTTCATTCTCTGTTATTTCTATAGGATTTACTTTTGTAGAACCTTTCAAAGAATTTTCTAAAAGCTCACTAAAATTATTTGAAAAATCTTTTTCTGAAAGACCTATGTCTTTGAATGAGGATGGGATGTTAAGTTTTTTATTTAAAGTTATAACTGCTTCAATAAAATCTGTTGCATCAATAAGTTTTGATAAATAGTTTAGTCTTCTTTTTACTTCTTTATCCCTTGAATTATATCTTAGTACATAAGGAAGAGCTACTGCATTTAAAAGTCCGTGTGAAAAATCAAACTTACCACCAAAAGCATGGGATATTCCATGGGCCATTCCAAGACCAACATTAGAAAAGGCGCTTCCAGCCATTGTGCTGTATATATGTACTTTTTCTCTGCTTTCCAAATCTCCTTTTTCGTAAGATGATGGAAGATAATTGAACAATCCTTTAATGGCTCCTTCTGCTAAAGCTTCAGAATAGGGGTTAATATTTTTGTTAATATAACACTCAACAGCATGTGTTAGAGCATCCATTCCTGTTTCGGCAACTAAGTATTTTGGCATTGAAAGGGTTAAACTTGAATCAAGTATAGCAATGTCGGGGATAAAGGCATCACATTTTAAACCGATTTTTAAATTTATATTATTATATGTTATTACCGAAGCCCTTGTAACCTCTGCAGCTGTTCCTGAAGTTGAGGGGATTGCAATTAGCTTTATATTCTTTCTTTCTTTTGGCAAATTAAGCCTGTTAGGATTTTTAATATCTAATTCGTTATATTCGTAGAATACCGAGAGAGCCTTTGCAATATCTATGGAAGATCCTCCACCTATTCCTATCACAGTATCTGGTTTAAATTTCTTCATAATTTCTAATCCTTTTAATACATATTCAAAAGAGGGATTTTTTTTAATATCGCTGAATATGTAAATTTCAGCTTTTTTTGTTTTTAATATGTTTGATAGTCTGTCTATTGCACCAATTTTAAACATGGAATTTCCGCCAGTTACAATAAATGCTTTTTTTATATCAATATTTTCTATATAGTTTAATGAGTCTTTTCCAATAATTATAGAATTTCCATGGAGTTTTAACTCTTTCATAACTTTAAGCCTCCTTTACAGTACTTTTTAATTTAATTATAACATAAAGAAATAATTGTTAAGAATTAGCATTTAATAAAAAGAAAAAAATCACAAATTAAATTACATATAATTGAAAATATTAGAATATATTGGTATAATATATTTGCACACAATGTGCACAATAGGATTGATTTGTATTGTAATAGTTTTTAAATTATAGTTGATTAAGTTAGGAGGATTGTTATGGAAGTTAAGGAAAAGATTAATTACTTTGTAACGGTTGATGATGCATTGAATTTTAATCGTGAAAATGTAAGGGAAAATTATAGGGAATATATAAGTTCAAGTGTTGTTCAGCTTATGGGACTTTTAGATTTTGATAAACATTTTGTTAAGGCAGAGGGTACAAAAGTATATGATGAGGATGGAAATGAATACATAGATCTTCTTGGAGGATATGGTGCGTTAAATGTTGGACATAATAATAAAGAGATTCTTGAAGAAATTAAAAAGGTAATCGGTCTTCCAAATATTCTTCAAGCTTCTATATACAATTTTGCAGGAGCATTGGCAAAAGACCTGGCATTAATAACTCCAGGGAATCTTAAAAGAACATTTTACGGGAATAGCGGGGCTGAAGCAGTAGAAGGGGCATTAAAGCTTGCTAAGATTGCCAGTGGAAAAACCAAATTGATTTACTGTAGGAATTCTTTTCATGGTAAATCTATGGGAGCACTTTCTGTTACAGGAAGAGAAAAATATCAAAATCCGTTTAAGCCATTAGTTCCAGACTGCTACGAGGTACCTTATGGCGATGCAGATGCCCTTGAAGAAATGATTAAATCACTAAAAGATGTAGCAGCCTTTATAGTAGAACCTATTCAGGGGGAAGGAGGGATAAATGTTCCTCCAAAGGGTTATCTTAAAAGGGTAAGAGAAATATGTACAAAATATGGTGTGTATCTTATAGCAGATGAGATTCAAACAGGATTTGGAAGGACAGGCTATATGTTTGCTTGTGAGGCTGAGGATATTGTACCAGATATAATGTGTTTTGCTAAATCAATCGGTGGAGGAATAATACCTATTGGAGGATATATTACGACGGATGAAATATGGAAAAAAGCCTATGGAAAAATAGAAAAGGCATTTCTACATACATCAACCTTTGGAGGCAATACAATAGCTTGTGCTGCGGGAATAGCTTCAATTAAATATATAATAGAAAATGATCTTCCAGGTAAGGCAAAGGAAAAGGGAGAATATTTCTTGTTAAAGCTTATGAATTTAAAGGAAAAGTATCCTGTTATAAAGGATGTAAGAGGAAGGGGACTTATGATAGGAATTGAATTTGAGGAGCCAAAAGGAGTTTTAAATTCAATTACAGCAGGGAAGCTTTCCGAGCTTTCCAATGAATATTTTGCATCTCTTGTTGCTGGAAAGCTTATGAATGAGCATAGAATAATTACAGCATATACTCTTAATAATCCAAACGTTATAAGGCTTGAACCACCTCTTATTATTTCTTATGAGGAAATAGATAAAGTAATTTTTGCACTTGAAAGTATATTTGAAAAAAATAAGAGCTTTTTAGGTATAGGTTTAGATAGTGGGAAGCAGATTTTAAAATCTATGTTTAAAAAATAAAATAATATTTAAAGATATCATAATATAAAAAGCCCTCATGGTTTAATTCATAAGGGCTTTTTATATTATGATCATTTACTAGGTTTAGAAACAAATTTATTTCCAACTATATAAAATCTCCATAGAAAATCCTTAGCTTCCTCTGCATAATCAATATTTATTCGTTTTGCTTCTTTTATTTCAAAGTTGGTAATCCCTTCAGCAATATAAAAATTGTTGCTACAAATATCTTCACCATTGTTTGATTTATCAATTTTAAATGCACTACAAAGTTTTGAAGGACCGTTTGTAAGGTTAATAATTTCTTTTTTATTCAGCTCATTAAAGCTCTTGTTATATCTATTTTTTGCCATATCATCAAGCCCAGATATTGGCTCTACTGCTCTAATTAAAACAGCACAGGGCTTCTCAACTTCTTCGGTTACTATATTTAAACAAAAATTTTTACCATATATCATATATACGTATGCATAACCAGGAGGTCCATACATAGCCTCATTTCTTTCTGTTCTTCTATAGTTATATGAATGAGAAGCTTTGTCATGGGGACCTATATAGGCTTCTGTTTCAACAATCATACCTATTAGCTTTTTACCATTTACGATTTTTACAATATATTTTCCAAGAAGTTCTTTAGCAACAGTCAATGTATCACGATTATAAAAACTTCTATCAAGCATATTCATTATAAGACCTCCATAAATTACAAAATTGTGCCTTTAACATTTATAGTATAAACTAAAAAATTAATTAATTGCTATTTAATTTTTTATATAAATAAATTGTAGTTAATAAATTTTTGTTAATTTAAATACTTTTTGATTTTTAAATATTTTATGAAAAATCAAGCTGTAATAACGAGATAAAGAGAATTATTATAATTATTTAAGCTAAAATATCAATTATTCCTCATAATTGACAGTTGACGATTTATGAAATTATTGACAAAATATTAATAGATAGTTTGTTAAATAACTATCAAATATTATTGCCGTATAAGATACAAATCATCCAATAATTATTGTTAAATTGTTGGATAATAAAAAATAAATAAAGACAAGGGGGATTTCTATGTGGGAATCAAAAATGTTAATTAATGATGTAAGAGAGATAAGATGTAAGACAACAGTATATCTTGGAGTAGGGGCAATTAAGAAAATATTTGATATCTGTGAAGATTTGAAAAGTAGGGGTATCGACAAGGTAGTTGTAATTACAGGTAAAGGAGCTTATGAAAAGACAGGTGCATGGAAGTATGTTACAGATGCCTTTGAAAAAAATGGAATAAAGCATGTATTATATAATAAAGTTACTCCTAACCCAACTGCTGACCAAGTTGATGAAGCAACTAATATGGCAAGGGAATTAGGGGCAAAAGCTGTTATTGGTATCGGTGGAGGAAGTCCAATCGATGCTGCTAAAAGTGTTGCAATACTTTTGGAATATCCGGATAAAAATTGTAGAGATATTTATGAATACAAGTTTGTTCCTTCCAAAGCTGCTCCAATAGTTGCAATTAATTTAACCCATGGAACTGGAACAGAAGCTGATAGATTTGCAGTTGTTAGCATACCAGAAAAGGAATATAAACCAGCAATTGCTTATGATTGTATTTATCCATTATACTCAATAGATGATCCTTCATTGATGACAATGCTCCCAGCTAACCAGACTCTATATGTTTCAGTTGATGCAATAAATCATATAATTGAAGCTGCAACAACTAAAGTAGCAACTCCTTATTCTATATTACTTGCAAAAGAAACATTTAGACTTATTACAAAATATTTACCACAAGCTCTTATGCATCCACAGGATTTAACAGCAAGATATTACTTATTATATGCATCACTTATTGCTGGTATTTCCTTTGATAATGGATTGCTTCACTTTACTCATGCTCTTGAACATCCTTTAAGTGCAGTTAAACCTGAACTTGCTCATGGATTGGGGCTTGGAATGTTACTTCCTGCTGTAATAAAGCATATTTATCCTGCTTGTCCTGAAGTTTTAGCTGATATACTAAATCCAATTGCTCCAGATCTTGTAGGTGTACCAGGAGAAGCAGAATACGCAGCTGAATTAATGGAAACATGGTTAAGACAAGTTGGACTTATTGAAAAGTTACAAGATCTTGGATTTACAGAAAATGATGTTGAAAAATTAGCAAATCTTGCATTAAGTACTCCAAGTCTTGACTTACTATTAAGTATGGCTCCAATTCCAGCAACAAAAGAAACAATAAAACAAATATATACTGATTCATTATAATAAATATGTAGCGTATAATGTTTAAAAATAATGAATGTACATTGATGAGGAATTTGCAAAATATTAGAAAAATAGACTATATAAGGAAATTTAAAAATCCCATTATACTGAATAAGTATTATGGGATTTTTTGTTTTCAATAATATAAACAAGAAATATTGAGCAAGAGAGAGAAATTATTCTCTAAGTATTATTTTTGTTGTTTGAAGTAATGAATCATGAATGATACAATATGTTGTATAATATAATATATATACATACAAAATGTTGATAGAGAGGAGCGAATATATGGAGCTTAGCGAAAATGCATTAAAAGTTTTAAATAAAAGGTACCTAGCAAAGGATGAAAAGGGAAATATAATAGAAACTCCTGAGGAGATGTTTAAAAGGGTTGCAAAAGCTGTTGCAAAGGCAGATGAAATATATGATAAAGATGCTGATGTTATTGCTACAGAAAAAAAGTTCTATGATTTAATGACTTCATTAAGGTTTATTCCTAATTCCCCAACCCTTATGAATGCAGGGCGTCCTTTGGGGCAGCTCTCTGCCTGTTTTGTTCTTCCAATTGAGGATTCGATGGATGGTATATTTGATTCGGTTAAAAACGCAGCACTTATACATAAATCAGGAGGGGGAACGGGTTTTAGCTTTTCAAGGCTAAGGCCTAAAGGCTCAACTGTTAAAACAACAGGAGGAGTAGCTTCAGGTCCTGTTAGCTTTTTAAAGGTATTTAATTCTGCAACGGAGGCTGTAAAGCAGGGGGGCACAAGAAGAGGGGCAAATATGGCAATACTTCGTGTTGACCATCCAGATATTTTAGAGTTTATAAAATGCAAAGAGGATAATAGTGAGATAACAAATTTTAATATTAGCATTGGAATTACTGAAAAATTTATGGAAGCTGTTTTTAAAGGTGAGGATTATGAGCTTATAGATCCTCATACTAAAGCTATAGCAGGAAAGCTAAATGCAAAGGAAGTTTTTGATACAATAGTAAAAATGGCTTGGAGAAATGGTGAACCTGGAATAGTTTTTTTAGACAGGATGAACAAAGATAATCCAACTCCAGCTTTAGGAGAAATTGAAAGCACTAATCCCTGTTTTCATCCTGATACTTTAATATCAACAGAGGAAGGGCTTGTAAGGATTGAAGACCTTTATAAAAAGTATGGCAACAATATGTTCAATATTATAACCGACAATAGGGTTATAAAAGATAAAATAAGTCAAAATGTAAAAGATTATTATGAAAATGGTGTAACTTTAAGACCTGCAAAGGTTTACAAAACTGGAATAAAAAAGACTATAGAAATAATCCTTCATAGTGGTCAAACTTTAAAAGTAACGCCAGAACATAAAATTATGACATCTTTGGGCTGGAAAGAGGCATGTAAGCTCTCAATAGGTGATGAGGTTCTTATCCAATCTTCAAAGGGATTTTTTAAATATGATGATAAAATAGGAGAGGAGCTTGGGCTATTTTTAGGATGGCTCTCAGGAGATGGATGGCTTACATCTGATGAAAAAGTGCTTGGAATGGTTTTTGCTGAATATGAAGAATATATACTTAGAAAGATGCAAAGCATTGCATTAAAGTATGGTGCTGGTGAAGGAATAATAAATAAGCGTGAGAATGGAACATGGCAGATTTTATTTAAACGAAAGGAATTTGTAAATGCTATAAAAAGCTTAGGATTTGAAGCAAAAAAAGCCCATGAAAAGAGAGTACCAAAATCAATATTTACAGCTTCAAAAAATACTGTTGCAGCATACATAAATGGACTTTTCAGTTCCGATGGAACGGTTAATTTTGTTGACGATAATCATAGAGATATAAGGCTTAGCTCTACTTCAATAGAGCTTTTAAGGGATGTACAGTTACTACTTTTAAATTTAGGTATTTATTCAAATATATATAATAGAACAAAATCCCACCCATCAAATTTTGAATATATAACAAAGGATGGAGAAAAGAGAGTTTATGAAAGCAAGGAATATTATGAGCTAATAATTACACGCAACAATATATGTTCCTTCTGTGAGGAAATGAAGGATTTAATACAGAAAGAAAAAAATGAGAAACTAATTAGTATAAATAGACCTTCAAGAAAAAATACTTACTATACTACAAAAGTAGAAGAGATTAAAGAATCTGAAACTATTGAGGTTTATGATATAAATGAACCGGTTACGAATTCTCTTGTAGCAAATGGGGTTGTTGTTCATAATTGTGGTGAGCAGCCTCTGCTGCCCTATGAAAGCTGCAACCTTGGTTCTATAAACCTTGTTAAAATGCTTAAACTAAAAGATGGAAAATATGAGGTTGATTATGAACTTCTTGAAAAAACTATTCATGATGCTGTTCATTTTCTTGATAATGTTATTGATATAAATAAATATCCTCTACCTGAAATAGAAAAAAGAACAAAGCTTACAAGAAAGATTGGACTTGGGGTTATGGGATTTGCTGATATGCTTATAATGCTTAAAATACCTTATAATTCTCAGGAGGCTGTAGATTTTGCAGATAAATTGATGGGTTTTATAGATGAAAAATCAAAAGATGCAAGCAGGCAGCTTGCAGAAAAAAGAGGTGCCTTTCCAGCCTTTTATGATAGCATATATAAAGATGAAAAGCCCATAAGAAATGCTACAACAACAACTATAGCACCAACAGGCACAATCAGCATAATAGCAGGGGTTTCATCGGGCATTGAGCCTTTATTTGCAGTTGCCTTTGTAAGAAATGTTATGGATAACGATAAACTAACTGAGGTTCATCCATATTTTGAAAAGATAATAAAATATAGAGGCATTTACTCTAAGGAACTCATGCTAAAGGTTGCAGAGCATGGCACTCCATCTCATATTAAAGAAATACCTGAGGATATAAAAAGGATATTTGTAACTGCTCATGATGTAAGCCCTATATGGCATATAAGGATGCAGGCGGCCTTTCAAAAGCATACAGATAATGCAGTTTCAAAGACAGTAAACTTTAAAAATGAAGCAACAGTTGAAGATGTAAGGCAGGTCTATATACTTGCATACAAACTTGGATGCAAAGGGGTTACTATATATAGAGATGGAAGCAGGGAAGGCCAGGTTTTAAATGTTGGTACTAAGGATTTGAATAAAGATGCGGAAAAGGAAAAATCAGCTCCAAGACAAAGGCCTCAGATAACAAGAGGAATTACAGAAAAGGTTAGGGTAGGCTGTGGCAATCTTTATATAACTGTTAATTATGACGATAATGGAATTTGTGAGGTATTTACTAACGTTGGCAAAGCAGGAGGATGTCCTTCCCAATCGGAAGCTACGGCAAGGCTAATATCTATAGCCCTTAGAAGTGGTATGAGCCCATTGGAGATTATAGAGCAGCTAAAGGGAATAAGATGTCATTCAACTTTAAGGCAAAGGGCTAATAATAGTGATATCAAGGTTTTATCCTGCCCTGATGCAATTGCAAGGACAATAGAGAAACTTATGAATTTAAATCAAACGGAAAAAGAAATAGATTTGGATGAGACAACAGATTTAGCTGAACTAATACCACGAATGGATACAAAAGTTGAAAAGATAAGCTGCCCTGAGTGTGGAAACAGCATTACCCATCAGGATGGGTGTGTAATATGCCCTAATTGCGGCTATTCAAAATGTGGTTAATATTTTAAAAGGAAAAGGTAAAGAGTTTTAATATCTCTTTACCTTTTATATTTGCAATTATAATATTTAGGAATTTTTTAAAATTATTAAAGGCAAAATAATATATATGAATGTTAAGTTACAATTAACATTGACTTAACCAAAACGTGCAGGAACATAACATTTATTGAAAATATAATTAAGATGTAAAGATAAATGAAAGGAGAAAAAATATGAATAAAATTAAAGGATTAATTCTTGTGCTATTAGTATCTATTCTTACATTATCAACTGTATCCTGCAGTAAAAAAACAGCGTCTCTTTCAGGTACTATCAAGATTGATGGTTCAAGTACAGTAGGGCCTATAACTCAGGCAGTTGCAGAGGAATTTAAAAAAGTTAATAAGGATGTTGAAATAGCGGTTGGAATATCAGGTACTGGCGGAGGATTTAAAAAGTTTGTAGTTGGAGAAACAGATATTAACGATGCCTCAAGACCAGTAAAAAGGGAAGAAATAGATAAAGCAAAAGAAAATAATATAGAGATGACGGAATTTGAAGTTGCAAAGGACGGAATTGCAGTAGTTGTAAACAAGGAAAATACATGGGTTTCAGATATAACAGTTGAGCAGCTTAAAAAGATCTGGTCAAAGGATTCAACAGTAAAGACTTGGAAGGATGTTGACCCATCATGGCCAGATATTCCAATAAAGCTCTATGGACCAGGAACAGATTCAGGTACTTTTGAATATTTTACAGAAGCTATAAATGGTAAAGCCAAGGAGATAAGACCAGATTTTACAGCAAGCGAAGATGACAATGTTTTAGTTCAGGGGGTAGAAGGCGACAAGGGAGCTTTAGGTTACTTTGGACTTGCATACTATGAAGAAAACAAAGATAATCTTAAGATATTAAAGGTTAATGGAGTTGAGCCCAGCCTTGAAACAGTAATGAATGGAACTTACAAACCTCTATCAAGACCACTATATATATATGTAAACAACAAATCCTTAGAAAGAGCAGAAGTTAAGGAATTTGTAAAGTTCTATCTAACAAAGGCAAAGGACCTTGTAAAGGAAGTTGGATACATTCCTCTTCAAGATTCAAAATATCAGGAGCAATTAAGCAAGATAAAGTAGCAATAGGGCACCATTAAGGTGCCTTGTGCACTTTAAAAGTTTAAGGGGGATTATAATGAAGAAAATCCTATTTGAAAGCAAATCAAAGATGCAGAAAAATGAAAGAGTTATAAATAAGATTCTGATAATACTTGGTGTTATATCTATATTAACAACTATAGGCATAATTTTATCCTTAGCTGAAGAAACTATACAATTTTTCAGGAGCGTCTCTATCGTTGAATTTTTTACAAGCACAAAATGGACTCCTATGTTTGAACCTGCAAACTATGGGGTGCTTCCTCTTGTTATGGGAACATTTTTAATAGTGATTTTTTCTTCTGTTATTTCAATACCTATTGGACTTGGAAGTGCTATTTATTTAAGCGAATATGCACCAAAAAAAGTCAGAAAAATATTAAAACCTGTACTTGAAATACTTGCAGGAATACCTTCGATTGTTTATGGATATTTTGCATTAACATCAATAACTCCTCTTATAAGGAGCATATTCCCTAATGCAAGCGTATTTAATGCATTAAGTGCAGGAATAGCTGTTGGCATAATGACTATACCTATGGTTTCATCATTGAGTGAGGATGCTATGATGGCTGTGCCAGATTCGTTAAGGCTTGGTGCCTATGCCTTAGGCTCTACTAAATTTGAAGTTGCTACTAAAATAGTGGTTCCTGCTGCCTTTTCAGGTATTGCTGCATCATTTATACTTGCAATTTCAAGAGCTATTGGGGAGACTATGATAGTTGCAATGGCTGCTGGTTCAACACCAAAGTTAACCTTAAATCCACTTGAAAGTATACAGACGATGACAGGGTATATTGTTCAAATAAGTCTTGGAGATGTTCCAGCAGGTTCTATAGGTTATAAAACTATATTTGCAGTAGGTACATTGCTGTTTTTCATTACATTAATATTAAATATATTATCAAGAAATATAGTAAGAAAATACAGGAGGGCATATTGATGAGCGTGTTAAGGGAAGATTTAGTAAGGCTTATTGATAATCCTGTAAGCCTTCAAAGGAGAAAAATAAAAAATAAATTTTTTCATGTAGTGCTCTTTCTTTGTACAATATTTGGAGTTGTTGTACTTGCCTTCCTTTTATATGATATATTGAAAAAAGGATTGCCTTGGCTGTC
The DNA here is from genome assembly GCF_006016075.1 of Caloramator sp. E03. Classification (NCBI taxonomy): domain Bacteria; kingdom Bacillati; phylum Bacillota; class Clostridia; order Eubacteriales; family Clostridiaceae; genus Caloramator; species Caloramator sp. E03. The sequence goes on from NZ_CP040093.1 coordinate 1,790,621, forward strand.
AGTAGATTTTATTAAGAATTTCCCATCAAGATTTCCTAAAAAATCAGGAATTTATCCCGCGCTTTTAGGAAGCCTTATGCTGATACTTTTAACTACTGTTATAGCTTTCCCTATAGGAGTGGGGACTGCTATATATCTTGAAGAATACGCAGGAAATAATAGATTTACAGAGCTTATAAAGCTTAATATTGCCAATCTTGCAGGAGTTCCTTCCATTATTTATGGTATGCTTGGGCTGGCGGTATTTGTAAGGGCCCTTGGAATGGGAAGAAGCATTTTAGCCGGTTCTTTTACAATGGCACTTCTTATTCTTCCTATAATAATTATATCATCTCAGGAAGCTATAAGAAGTGTTCCGGGGATTTTAAAGCAGGCATCCTATGCCCTTGGAACAACTAAATGGCAGACTGTAACTGGGGTTATTCTTCCTTATGCAATACCAGGAATTTTAACTGGAACTATACTTGCTGTATCAAGAGCCCTTGGGGAAGCTGCACCTTTAATAGTGGTTGGAGCATTATCCTATGTTTCCTTTGCTCCAAGTTCGGTAATGGATTCCTTCACGACGCTTCCAATACAGATATTCAACTGGGCAAGCATGCCAAAAAAAGAGTTTCAAAATGTAGCTGCTGCAGGTATTATCGTGCTTCTTATAATTTTATTAGCTGTAAATGCTATTGCTATTATACTTAGAGATAAATATCAGATAAGAATGAAGGATTGAGGGGGGAGCTTAATGGAGACAAAAATTAAAGTAGAAAACTTGAATTTTTATTATGGTAATAACAGAGCACTTTCTAACATAAATATGGAGATATATAAAAATAAAATAACTGCGTTTATAGGGCCTTCTGGATGCGGTAAATCGACATTTTTAAGGACTATAAATAGAATGAATGAGTTTATAGAAAATACGAGGGTTGAAGGCAAGATACTAATAGATGATGAAGATATATATTCAAAAAAAGTTGATCCTGTTGAGCTGAGAAGAAGAGTTGGTATGGTATTTCAAAGGCCTAACCCTTTTCCAAAGACAATATATGAAAACATAGTTTATGGACTAAAGAAAAATGGAGTTAAAAATAAAGAAATATTGGACGAAGTAGTATATGGTACTTTAAAGGCTGTTGCGCTTTATGATGAAGTAAAAGATAAAATATATAAGTCTGCTTTAGAGCTATCGGGTGGTCAGCAGCAAAGGCTCTGTATTGCAAGGGCAATTGCAATGCAGCCAGACATTATACTATTTGATGAACCAACTTCAGCTCTTGATCCTATATCTACAATGAAAATTGAAGAATTATTGTTAAATTTAAAAAATGATTATACCATAATTATAGTAACACACTCAATGCAGCAGGCAGCAAGGATATCAGATTATACAGCCTTTTTCCTAAGTGGGGAGGTTGTTGAATTAGATGAAACTAATAAGATATTTTCAAATCCAAGAGACAAGAGAACTGAGGATTATATTACAGGGAGATTCGGATAAGGTGGTGTTATAATGAGAGAACATTTTATACAAAAAATTGAAGATGTTAAACATGATATTTTAAGAATGGGTGGAATGGTAGAAAGTATAATAAATGATTCTGTAAATGCACTAAAAGAACAAAATATTGATGCAGCTAAAAAGATATATTTAGATGATGATAAAATAGATGCCATTGAACTTGAAATTGAAAACAAATGTATTAGCCTTCTTGCTCTTCAGCAGCCTATGGCAAAGGATTTAAGAACTATTACAACAGCTCTTAGAATAATAATAGATCTTGAAAGAATGGGAGACCATGCAGTAAATATTGCAAAAATTACTATGGAGATAGGTAAAGAGCCTTTTATAAAGCCTCTTGTAGATATACCTAAGATGGCTGAAATTACTCAAGAAATGGTAAAATTAAGCCTTGATTCATTTGTTAATGAAGATATAAATCTTGCTAAAAAGGTTGCACAGATGGACCAACAGGTAGATGATCTTTATGAAATAGTAATTAGGGATTTGCTAAATATAATTTCATCTAACAATTCAGCAATAAATCAGGTAGCAAAGCTTATGTTTGTTGGAAGGTTTTTAGAAAGGATAGCAGATCATACTACTAATATTTGTGAGAGAATTATATATATGGTGACAGGAGAACTTGAAGAGATAAATTAAGATGTTTTTAAGGCTATATGAAATTTAAGGTTCTATAATATATGTTGGGGCGTAGCCCCAGCATATTTTTTTACAAAAAAATATGCACCTGTTTTAGATGCCTGGTAAAATTAAATTAACTACAAAAATATTACCTGAAAGGAGGCATCCAACAAGTGCACAATAATTATTTTATCAAAAATTTACTGGGTTTTAAAGATGTTATTATAACAAAAGTACTTGATAATGTTTGCTATGAAATTTATTTAGAAATGAAAAAGAAGCCTCATACTTGTCCTCGTTGTAATTCTGAAACTCGTAGAGTTCACGACTATAGAATTCAACGTGTTAAACATCTTCCTTTTTTCTTAAAACCTACGGTTCTTATTATTAAAAAACGTAGGTATCGTTGTAATGTTTGTGGTAAGAGATTCTATGAAAGTATTGAATTTCTTCCTCGATATCATAGAATCACCAATCTTCTATCTCTGTATGTAATTAATGAACTTGCTAATACTTGTAGTATGTCAAGTGTTGCTAAAAAAGTTAACTTATCTGTTGATACTATAAAACGCATTTTCAATAATGTGTCTTATTCTGCTGCTACTACTTTACCTAAAATTATTGCTATTGATGAATTTAAAGGTAATTCTGGTGGTGCTAAATATCATTGTTCTATCGTTGACCCTGTTAATAGAAAAATTATTGATATTATTAAAGATAGACAGTTTCACGTCCTATCGGACTACTTTAAAAAAATTAAAAATCGCGATAGTGTTGAATATTTTATTTGTGATATGTGGCAACCTTATATTGATTTAGCTAAAACTTACTTTAAAAATGCTATTATTGTTATTGATAAATTCCATTATATTAGGCACGCTATGTGGGCTGTAGAAGCAGTTAGAAAACGTGTTCAAAAAGAGCTATCTGTTAAATTAAGAAAATACTTTAAAAGAAGCAAAAAACTTATTCTTAAAAGATTTGACTTACTTGATGAAGATTCAAAGTTCGCATTACAAGTTATGTTTTCTTACAATAGCGATTTAGCTATTGCTCATACCTTAAAAGAAAAACTATTAAAAATAATTGATACTACCTCTTCTTCTAAAGAAGCTCGTACTTTATTAAAGGAATGGATTAAGTTTGCACAAAGTAGCGGCCTTAAAGAATTTGAAAGATGTGCTAATACTTATATCAGGTATTTTAATGAAATAGTGAATTCTTTTGATATACCATATACAAATGCTTGCACTGAAGGCTTTAATAACAAAATTAAAGTTATTAAAAGAAATGCCTTCGGCTTCAAAAACTTTGATAGGTTTAGAAATAGAATTCTTCATTGCTGTAATTAAAGTAAATTATAATACCAAATTTTAGAAAACCAACTCACGTTGGTCTTTTTGTCCTGCAATTTTTGTGGGATACTCTCCCCAATCTAACTTATCTTTCTAAAATAACTCTCAAACAAGATAGGACAGGCATTCTAATCGAATACCCGCCCCAACAATTGACAAAGAGCCTATATTAAAAAATTATAGGTTTTTAAAATCCATTATTTTTTACAACTTCTTTCATCCAATATGCACTCTTTTTAAGTGTTCTTTTTTGAGTTTTTAAGTCAAGTTGAACAAGTCCGTATCTGTTTTTATATGCATTTGTCCATGACCAATTATCGATGAATGTCCATATATGATATCCTTTGACATTACATCCTTCTTGAATTGCTTTATGAAGCCATTTTAAATGTTCTTTAATAAAATCAATTCTATAATCGTCTTCTATTATACCATCCTTTATAAATCTTTCTTCATTTTGCACACCCATACCGTTTTCTGAAATATAAGATTCTATGTTATCGTAATTTTCTTTTAAATTTATTGCAATATCATATATTCCTTTTTCGTATATTTCCCAGCCTCTGTATACATTCATCTTTCTTCCTGGCATTTCATAATTATCAAAGAAATTATCAGGCAGTATTGGTGCTTCTGGATTAGGCATACATGCTTTTGCCTTTACTCTTCTTGGTTGGTAATAATTGATTCCAATGAAGTCTATTTTATTATTCTCAATAAGTTTTTTATCATCCTTTTGAACTTCTGGCAATAAGTTATTTTGCTTTAAAAGTTCAATCAGATCTTTGGGGTACTCTCCTTTAACAACAGGATCAAGAAAGCTTCTATTAAATAATAGATCTGCAATGTAAGCCGCTTTTAAATCTGCTGGATTATTGCTTCTTGAATATGATGGAGTTAAATTGAGAATTATTCCAATTTTACCATTTTTGATATTTAAATTTTTGAACTCTTTAACTGCTCTTTTATGTGCAATAACTGTGTTATAAGCAACTTGTACAGCTCTTTTAAAGTCTACAACATTTGGATAGTGGAAATCATATAAATAACCGCCTTCTACAGGTACAATTGGTTCATTAAATGTAAACCATTTTTTAACTCTATCACCAAACAGTTCAAAGCAGATTTTAGCGTATTTTTCATAGGCATCAACTACTTCACGATTTTCCCATCCACCTATATTTTGAAGTATCATAGGCATATCAAAATGAAATAAATTTATAAAAGGTTCAATATTATTATCAATTAGCTCATTTACTACATTGTTGTAAAATTCTACAGCTTTTTTATTAACTTCACCTATACCATTTGGAATTAATCTTGACCAGGAGATAGAAAATCTAAAAGAATTAAGTCCTATATCTTTCATTAATTTAATATCTTCTTTATATCTATTATAGAAATCAGAGGTAACTTGAGGTCCTACTCCGTCAAAAAATCTGTTAGGTTCATTACTATACCAATAATCCCATATATTTTGTGATTTGCCATCTTTGTCTGATGAACCTTCGGTTTGGGTGGCAGAAGCTGCGCTTCCCCACCAGAACCCTTTTGGGAATTCATATTTTAAAATCAAATTAATTCCTCCTATCTGTTTTTCTTATACAGTTCAACAATTTCTATTGCAAGATCTCTAACTGCCATTGCTGTCATTAAATGATCCTGGGCATGAACTAATAAAATATTTAAAGCTTTTGATTTACCAGAAGCTTCTTCTTGAATTAATTTTGTTTGAAACTCATGAGCCTTACCTAATTCTATAGAAGCTTCTTTAAGTAATTTTTCTGCCATTTCAAAGTTGCCTTTTTTTGCTTCTTGTATTGCTTCCATTGAATTTGATCGACCATTACCTGCGTATAGTATTAGTTCAAATGCTACATTTTCTTTATCTTCCATTTATATTACCTCCATAAGAATTCATGTCAAAAGTATTGATTTTTATTTGCTTAATGAATTATTAGCTTTATTTCCTATTGCACCTTTTTCTGCACTGCTGTATTTTCTATCAAGCATGATTATAAATGGAGTCCATATAACTAAAACAATTAAAAGATTAACAAGTTGCAAAATACCACCAGCAATTGAATTGGTTGCTAAAATTCCACTAAAGAATATAGGTACAGTCCAAGGAACGTCAACTCCAACTGGTGCTGGAACAAGCCCTATTGACATAACAAAGTATGTAAAAGCTGTAACTACCATTGGAGCTAATATCCAAGGTATTAAAACCATAGGGTTTAAAACTATTGGTAAACCAAAGGTTACTGGTTCATTTACATTAAATATTCCGGGAGGGGTTGCAACTTTGCTTATTTCCCTCAACTGTTTGCTCCTTGCAAAAATGATTATTCCAATTAATACTGCAAGTGTCATTCCTGTTCCGCCCATTCCAACTGTAAATGTATCAATAAACTGTTTGTTAACAATATGAGGAAGATGTTTTGCACCAGCTTGATAAGCTTGGAAATTTTCTAATGATAATGCTCTCCAAATTGGGTCCATTACAGAGTTAATGATTATTTGTCCATGTAATCCGAAGAACCAGAATAATTGAGTAAAGAAAATTGCAACAAGTGTTGCTCCTAAACTTGAACCTAATGACATAAGAGGAGCTTGAATCATTTTATATATAAAGTCGTGTATATTTCCCCAAGGTGTAAAAATAAATATTATTCTAACAAGAAGGAAAACAGATAAAGTTATAAATGCTGGAATTAATGAAGAAAAAGAACGGGAAACTGCATCTGGAACTCCTGCAGGCATTTTGATTGTCCAATTTTTTTGAATTACTTTTCTATAAATTTCTGATGCTATAAATGCTGTAATTATTCCAACAAACATTCCTTTAGCACCAAGTCTATCAAGAGGAATAACACCATCTACAACTTCCTTTGCAGTTTTACCATATTGAAGAAATGTTGGCGTTAGAATTATAAATGCTGCAACTGAAACAGCCGAACCATAAATTGGTTCTACTTTATAGTATTTGCACAAACTATAGCCAATTCCGAATACTACAAATAATGTCATTATAGACAAAGTAGAACTAGATGCTGCACCTAATAAGTTTTTAAATTGGTTTAAGCCATTTTCTCCAAGAATTCTATCTAAATATGGTAAGTTTGATATAACAACGAAAATTGAACCAAATATTATCAATGGTAATGTTAGCATAAATCCTTCTCTTAATGCAGTAAGATATTTATTATTGTTTAATTTATCTGCAATTGGCATCAAATGTTTATCTAAAAAGTTCATTATTTTATCCATAATTAACTCCCCTCTTCTTAATTATTAATCATTTCTAATGCCATATTTAAAATTGCTCGTCCGTCACATCTACCATAGTCCATAGGTTTTATTACATCAATTTTAATTCCTAATTCATTAGCTTTAGATTCTAATTTTGATTTTAAAAATCTCATCTGAGGTCCTATCAATAATACATCTGCATTTTTCATTTCTTCTTCTACAACATCTTGAGATACAGCCCATATCTTGCAATCTATTCCTTTTTCTTTTGCAGCCTCTTGCATTTTCTTAACTACTAGTCCTGTTGACATACCTGATGCACAGGCTAATAAAATATTCATTATAATTCCTCCTTTTATTTTTTTATCTATTAATAAAGCAATATACATGCCAATTTTTTAACTTTTAATTTTATTATTTTAAAACAAGTATTTTAGCTATTTTTAATGTTATGAATAATAAATGGGCAGCAATTCAATCTGCCCGTTTATTATACACAATATAATTTCATTATACACATAAAAATATTTGGTAATTATCTTTATACACATTAAAAAATTCATTGTTTATTTTATACACTTATGCTTAGAATTATCATAAGTATATAACATATTTCATCCTCTGAAAAATTTATATGATAAAAATGTTCAATTTGAGAGAGAGCATTTTTTACATAATCATATTCTTTTGAATAAACGTCTATAATTTCCTCTCTTTTTGGGCAATTTCTAACTTCTTCTTTATTATTTGCTCTTATTATTGCACAGGCTAAATGAAGAATTAATCCTGAAACTGTGTATATATCTATGTCTTTTGTTATGTTTTCTTTTATTTTATCTATAAAATCTATACATAAAGGTTTAAAGTCAGCTATATTTAGTTCAACTTCGTTTTCAAGACCTTCAAAAATATCTTTATAAAAATCCTCAGGTGTCTTAATTCTGTTTACTATATTTTTGATTCTTATAAAATTACTGTCTGAAAATAATTCTGCTGCTGATATAAATGGTATGTCATAAATATTAGGGTTTACAGTTCCAACTATTGCAATTATCTTTTTATTTTTTGATAGAATATTTATTGTATTATACATTTCTTTTTTATCACTTGCGGATATTGGAACTACCTGTATATCTTTTTCATTTAGATTTATTCTTTCTTCTATCATGTTTTTTAATTTTACAGCACTTCCTTCACCTGTTAAACATGTAGTAATAATTATGTTATCTTTATTTGGTATATAAGTCTGGGTAAAACTTATATTATAATTATTTAGAAAACTTACTGTTGATTTAACTTCTTCACATATTTCATGAATATTGTTATTTGTTAATGCCTTCCTTGCACATTCTATAACTAATAATGTAGATACCATGTCTATTACTCTTATTTCTATACCTGTTTCTTCGCTTATAAGCTCCCCGAACATTCTAAGAGATCCCATGTCTACTAATAGAATTACGCCAGATCCTTGATGATTTGTAATTATTAAATCCTTTATTTCTTTATAGGCAATTTTGGGTTTTTTATCTAAATTCATATCATAAGCAAAAACGTTGTTACTACCTACAAGTTTATTAGCAACTTCAGCCATAGAAGAGGCAGTACTCCTTCCGTGTGCTGCAACCACAATTATTGGCTTAGAAGTTAAAATTTCTTCATTTTCATCAAAACAAAGAAACATTGCAATAAAACCAACTTCATCAGCTGGAATTTTAATATTGAATTTCTTTTCAAGTTTGCTTGCTAATGATAAAGCTAAACCATATTCTTTTCCATGCTTTTGAATTATCTCTGCAAGATTATGATTAATTATATTTTTCTGTTGATATATTCTTTCAATACTTGAACTTACATGAAGACAAAGCCCATAAAATACTTTAGATGGAAATATTCTTTTTAATTGCTCTGATGCAGTTTTTAAAAAGTCTTCTATTATTGTTATAATACTATTATCTACTATTTTAGATAGTTCTTCTTTATTTACCTCATGTTCAAATTTCTTAATATATCTATTAAAGTAATTTTTAATATCTATTGACATTGTAAAATTTATATCTTCTTCTTCAACACCACGTTCTTTAAGTTCTTGAATTCTTTTTTCAATACTTTCATAAAAATTATCTGGAAGATTGCTATCAGCAGATTTTAGCATAAGTTTTGTACCCTTTGGTTTGAAGCTTAAGCTTACATTATCTTTTATAATTTTGTCAATTTTATCAGAATATTGTTTGTATAATACTAATCCTTGTCTTACATTATTTGAAAAATCAGTACTGTGAACCTCTATCTTTTTCTTACCTTGGGAAACATACTTTAAAAAGGAATTTGCACATCCAAGTTGTATATCACTTTTTAATTGTCCTACGTTTCCAGGACAGCTATATAAAAGAAGGCTTCTTAATGTATTAGTGGATACAGTTATTTCTTTGCCAATCCTTTTAGCTTCTGTTTTAAAAAATTCGCATATAAGCTCAAACCTTTCCTCTAAGGTCCTATCTTTTAAAGGGGGGATATTTATTGTCATTGGAATTCTTCTTGTAAAGGTTGTTAATAAAGAACTATCTACATCTTCAGTTGTTGCACAAATTATAAGTATTTTACCGATTTTCTTTTTTTCTATGTCGCCAAGAGGAGTATAAATCCCTTTATCAATTAATGTAAATAACATTTCCTGACCTTCAGGAGGAAGTCTGTGAACTTCATCTAAAAATAAAATTCCTCCGTTTGCTTTGTCAACAAGTCCTATTCTATCCCTATCAGCACCTGTATAAGATCCTTTTTTGCTGCCAAAAAGATGAGCTATTAAAAGCTGGGGATTATTTGCATAATCGGCACAGTTAAATGAAATGAAAGGTGCATTGGGAGAAATTATTCCTTTTTCTATAGCAAATTTATACATTAGCTCTGCGAACATAGTTTTTCCTACACCTGTGGGGCCTAATAGCAAAGTATGAAGTCCATTTGGAGGATATAAAATAGCAGCCTTGGCTTGTTGAATGCTTTTTTTCAAACTTTTATTGCTGCCAATTATATTATCAAAATTTATGGCAGGTAAAATTGCATTTTGCTTATTTTCTATAGATGTATCTGCTTCAGTAGACATGTTTACTGTATATATAATAGGTTTTCCTTTTAATTTAAATATTTTACCTTCTTTACACAATTTATTAAGAACTGCACTTACATTAGATCTTTGCAAATTAAGGGCATTAGCAATTTCCATAGTGCTACATCCAATGCTTTTAATTTTGCCTTGTTCTTTTTGCTTTTTACATTCATTATATAGATATTCGAAAATTATACTTTCTGATTTGTTCATACATATCACCTGTTTTTAAATCTATTTCAATATCATATTATATCATATTAAAAATTATACACATATACACAAGGCAATATTGGTTTTAATTTTAATTAATTTTTGTTTTCTCATAAAAATATATTATTTTGTGCCAAAATTTTAAAAAAAGAATAATATAAATTAGAGTATTGATAGAGGAGTAGGTAATATGTTTCCTGCAAACGATGGACTATGGACAGTATATATTAAAACTGCTCTTATTAGAAATGTCACCCCCTGCTGGGTAGACATAGTGGGCGATAATTCAAATCCTGCCTGTTACTATTATTTAAACGATGTAGCTGTTACTCCAAGGGAAATTGCCTTTAGGATGAGGCTAAACGGAAGTCCACTTAGCAATAATCCCCTAAAATATGAGCTAAAAGAGTTCGTATGGGGAGTACAAATAGTTGACATGTATAACTCTGTTAAATTTTCTGTATATGTAAACGCAACAACTGACAACTATGCCCTTGAGGTTTGGGATTCAACGAATACTAAGATTTATAGTACACCAATTATATTAAACAGCCCTGAAACAGTAAATGATAATGTAAGAGTAAGAAGCGCAGGAACTGTTTTCCCATGCACAGGGCCTACTATTCCTGACGAGGATTTTTTCCTCGATTTTAGAGTACCAGTAAGTGCCTTTACAGGATTTGACTTTGATACTGATACCTATAAACTTTGCTATTTTACTTCAACTCAGGAAAACGTAATAAATAAAGATTATGAGTGCGGTGGTTTAATAAACAAACCTGAAGGTGCAGTTTTATGCGTTAGCAAGCACATTGAAAGCGGTCCATCGATTATTTGTGCATGCAGCACAGCAATATGGGTACTACATGTTGTAATAGAAAACTGTGGTGATGTTGATTTAACTAATGTTGTACTAACTGATACTATAAATTCTGAAATTGCATCCAATGCAGATATAGTTTTAATGCCTAATGTTGGCCCTGTATTGGTTGGAAATCAGATAACATGGAATATAGGAACTTTAATGAAGGGAGAAAAGCAAACCCTTGGTATAGAGATAACAGGATACTTTGATACTCCTGGCCATAAGATTTTCGATGAAGGAGAGGTTGACTGCGACGAGCTTGATCCTATACCATTCAAAGATGTTGGAATAGATGTAATAAAATCTACAGATAAACTTATAGTTGAAAAAAGCATAATAGAAGGTCCACAAAAGGTAAGCCTTTGTGATATTGAAACATGGAAACTAAGAATATATTTAAAAAATACATGTGAGGCAGATTTAGCAGCACTTTCGGTTTTTGATGAAATAAACTGCAGCTTTTCCCTTGAAGATTCTATTGTGCTTACTCCAAGCAAAGGTATAGCCTTTGCTGATGGTAAAAAAATTTATTGGGATATTGAACTTTTAAGAGCAGATGAGGAGGCAACCCTTTATATAACCTTAAAGGGCTTTTTCGCCAAGGAAGGGCTTAATATATTTAATAAGGGATATGTATATTCAGATTGTATAGGAGAGTTTCCTTTTGAAGATGAGGGAATAGAGGTTTTTGCTCCAGAAATTACTGATATTATAGAGGTCTATGGAAAGATACAGGATTTAAAGACAGGGCAGCTTTTAGAGGATGTTTTGGCAACAATATACGATAATAGATGCAATATAATGAGGGTTGAAACCTTCGATAAAAGATATAATATAAGCCTTAAAGCAGGAACTTATATTATAAAATTTTCAAAGGAAGGATATGTAGATAAAATATTGATAGTTGTACTTCAGTCAGATATGGATATTTATTTTGACATTAAAATGCTTAAAAGATCAGCTGTAGTATGCAGTGCTGATATTGCAAATAAAGACCTTTATCTTAGCATAATAAAAGAAAGAGTTGATGCTGATGCTGTATTCAGCAAATCCACCTGTATAAATACTAAAGCTAAAATTGAAAATCTTTGTGATGTTGTTGAAAATATTGAGGCTAATACTGCATGCAACTCTAAACTTTTAATTGATTTTACTATTGAAAAGAATATAGTATATAAATTAAATAATGAGAAGAATTTAAAATATGATGATTATAATTTTAGTGTTTATATACCAATCTGCAGAAATATAGATGGATGCAGCTTTGTATATAATTATAAGTATAGTGGGAACTATTACTGTAAGGATGATAATATAGTATATAATATAGCATACATTAAATTCAACGGATACTTTGTTTGTGACAAAGATGTTTTAGTAAATGGAGCCGATGAATAGCAGATAAGTTTAACTTATCTGCTTTTTAAATTAAAATTATGAATAAAATACCATTATTAGTATAAAATAATAAATGCGTCTATTCAAAAAATTTTTAAAATTTAAAGAGGAAAAATCATTTTTTTATAGAATAAATTAATTAAGCTTGCAATTTAATTTGCACTAAAGGGGGAATTTCTTATGAAAGAATACAAAGTTGAAAATGTCCGAAACGTAGGGATTATAGGACATGGTGGAACGGGCAAAACAAGTCTTGTTGAAGCAATTTTATATAATTGCAAGGAAACTGATAGGATAGGCAAAGTAGAAGATGGTACAACGGTTTGTGATTATGACCCTGAAGAGAAGAAAAGGAAAATATCTATTTCAACAGCTGTAGCACCCTGTGAATGGAATGGTAATAGGATTAATTTTGTAGATACTCCAGGATATTTTGATTTTGTTGGGGAAGTAATTGAAGGTTTAAGGGCTGTTGATACTGCACTTATTAACGTTTGTGCTGTATCTGGAGTGCAGGTCGGTACTGAAAAATGTTGGAGTTTTGTTAATAAATTCAAGTTGCCGAGAGCATTTTTTATTAATAAACTCGATAGAGAAAATTCAAACTATGAAAAAACATTAAATGCATTAAAAGAAAAGTTCGGATTAGCTGTTGTTCCAATACATATTCCAATAGGTAAGGAAGCGGATTTTAAAGGTATAATAAATATAGTTGAAAAGAAAGCAAAGATATATGATATTAAAACAAAAGCTATGGTTGATGGAGAAATTCCAAAGGAGCTCTTACCGATAGTTGATGAATATAGAAATAAATTAATGGAATCAGTTGCTGAAAATGATGAAAACTTACTTGATAAATTTCTAAACGAAGGAGAATTATCCGATGAGGATATTATAAAAGGACTTAAACTTGGAATTGCATCGGGAGATATAGCACCTGTATTTTGTGGCTCTACGATAACTGGAGTTGGAGTAACAACTCTTTTGGATAGCATTGTAAAATATTTTCAATCACCAGCTGAAAAAGGAGAATATGAAGGGATTAATCCTAAAACTAAGCAAAAGGAAGTTAGAAAACCTGATATAAATGAGCCTTTCTCAGCCTTTGTATTCAAGACTATTGCAGACCCCTTTGTTGGAAGACTATCTTTATTTAGAGTAGTATCAGGTTCAATAAGCTCGGACTGTTCAATATATAATTCAACTCAAGATAAAACTGAAAAGGTCGGTACATTATATATATTAAAGGGTAAAAACCAAATAAGCGTTACAAAGCTTCAGGCGGGAGATATTGGAGCAGTTGCAAAACTTCAGTTTACTGCAACTGGAGATACATTGTGTGACCCGTTAAAACCAATAATTTATAATGGATTTGAATTCCCAGAGCCTTGTATTTCAATGTCTGTAAAACCAAAATCAAAAGGGGATGAAGAAAAAATATCTTTAGGACTCCACAAGCTTTTAGAAGAAGATCCCACATTCAGCATATCAAGGGATGTTGAAAATGCAGAAACTCTAATTTCAGGGCTTGGAGAAATTCATCTTGAGGTTATTGCAAGTAAGTTAAAGAATAAATTTGGTGCTGATGTAATTCTTGATCTGCCTAAAGTTCCATATAGAGAAACTATAAGAAAGACATCGGACGTACAGGGAAAATATAAAAAGCAATCAGGTGGGCATGGACAGTATGGAGATGTTGTTATAAAATTTGAACCACAGTATGAAACTGAAGATTTGGTATTTGTTGACCAAATAGTTGGTGGAGTAGTTCCAAGACAATACATCCCAGCTGTTGAAAAGGGACTTAGAGAAGCAATTAAAAAGGGTGTTCTTGCAGGATACCCAGTTATTAACCTTAAGGCAACCCTTCATTATGGTTCTTATCATCCCGTTGATTCATCAGAAATGGCTTTTAAGACTGCAGCATCTTTAGCATATAAAAAGGGCATGAAAGAAGCAGACCCAGTTCTTTTAGAGCCTATAATGCATATGGAGATAATAGTTCCTGATGAATATATGGGAGATATAATAGGAGATATTAATAAAAGGCGCGGTAGAGTTCTTGGCATGGAACCAAAGGATGGAATGCAGGTTGTAATTGCAGAAGTTCCAATGGCAGAAATCTTTAAGTATGCAACAGATTTACGCTCAATGACTCAGGCAAGAGGTTCCTTTACAATGAGGTTTGAAAGATACGAAGAAGTTCCTGCAAATATTAGTCAAAAGATTATAGAAAATGCTCAAAAAGAAGAAGAAGAGGAAGAATGATTTTTGCCCCTATTTGGGGCTTTTTTTTATATAAATTTACCGAACCTACATTAATTTAACTTTAATATTTAAATGATTATTTGCAGAAAATAATTATAGGCTCATCCATAAGGGAGGTAAAATTTATGTCAGACTACAGAATAAATTTTGGTACAACAATAGGTCCTGCCGATATAAATAAATTATATGGCATGCTTGAGATAATAGGAGATAATGATAGCCTTAATATAGTATTAGAGTCCGCTGATGCACATCAGACAGATAGAATAATGAAAATACTTGATGATAATGATTTCTATGCAACAACTAAAGGCTCTAATGACGGATACCATTATAATATTACTGCAAGGAGGAGAACTTAAAATGAAAAGCAAAAATCATCGAAAGTTAAAAAGAGTTGATCATATTGATGTAGTTAAAGCAGATTTTTTGAATATTGATAATAAATATAAAGATAATAAAGCAAAGGATGTCGATGTAGGTATCAATAATATGGGGCTTAGATAGGAGTCAGAAGTATAAACGCTTCTGACTTTTATTATTGATATAATATATTATAATATGATATAATTATTAATAATTATAACCAGGTATTAATATTAGGTTTTATTGGAGGATGCTATGGAATTAAAAGATATAAAAGAAATTATAAGGGAAATTGATTCAAGTAGTATTTCAGAATTTGAATTTCAAAAAGATAATATAAGGATTGTTATTAAAAGGAATAATACAGTTAAATATGTTAATTATGATCTGCCCAAAGAGGAAAGTTTATTTTTAGTTGCAGAAGATAAGGATAATGACGAAAAAGACACACTTAATGATATTTATATAATTAAATCTCCAATTGTTGGTACTTTCTATTCAGCACCAAATCCTGAGGCAAAACCTTATGTTACTGTAGGAAGCAAGGTTAAAAAGGGAGATGTCCTTTGTATTGTAGAAGCAATGAAACTTATGAATGAAATAACTTCAGATGTTGATGGAGAAATAGTAGAGATTATGGTTCAAAATGGCAGCTTTATAGAATACGGTCAGCCTCTATTTGGGGTAAGGAAGGTGTAGCTATGTTTAAAAGAGTATTGATTGCAAATAGAGGTGAAATTGCAGTAAGGATAATAAGAGCATGTAAAGAAATGGGGATAGAAACTGTTTCAGTATATTCAGAAGCCGATAAGGATGCTATGCATGTTTATCTTGCAGATAAGGCAGTTTGTGTTGGTCCAACGGAATCAAAAAAAAGTTATCTTAATATCCCGGCAATAATTACTGCTGCAAAACTTACAGGGGCACAGGCGATACATCCGGGTTTTGGATTTTTGTCGGAAAATGCAAAGTTTGCATCTTTATGCAAAATGGCTGATATTAAATTTATAGGTCCCTGTAGTAAGGCAATAGAACTTATGGGTGATAAAGCAACAGCAAGAGAAACTATGAAAAAAGCAGGAGTTCCTGTTGTACCGGGTTCAGAAGGTAAATTATACTCTGCAGAAGAGGCTAAAAAAATAGCAGATAGTATAGGTTATCCAGTTATGATAAAGGCATCAAGTGGCGGAGGAGGCAGAGGTATGAGAATCGTCAATGATGAGAGCGAGTTTATTAAACTATTTAACCTTTGCCAGCAAGAATCTAAAATTGCTTTTAATGATGATGCCATGTATATAGAAAAGTATATTGTAAATCCAAGACATATTGAATTCCAAATACTTGCAGATAGCTTTGGTAAAATATTATATCTTGGTGAGAGGGATTGTACTCTACAAAGGAGGAATCAAAAGGTTATTGAGGAAGCACCTTCTATAATACTTGATGATGACTTGAGAAAGAAAATGGGTGAGGCTGCAATTAAAGCTGCCAAAGCTTGTAACTATGAAAATGCAGGTACAGTTGAGTTTTTACTTGATAAAAATAAAAATTTCTATTTTATGGAAATGAATACAAGAGTCCAAGTGGAACATCCTGTTACTGAAATGGTCACAGGAATAGATATTATAAAGGAACAGATAAAAATAGCTTCAGGAAAGGCATTAGAATATTCTCAGGAGGATATAAAAATTAGTGGTCATGCTATAGAGTGCAGGATAAATGCTGAAAATCCAAAGCTAAACTTTAGACCAAGTCCTGGTAAAGTTACAGCATTCCATACTCCTGGTGGCTTTGGAGTAAGAGTTGATAGTGCTGTATATCAGGATTATGTAATACCTCCATTTTATGATTCTATGATTGCAAAGCTTATAGTACACGGTAAAGATAGAAATGAGGCAATAGAAAAGATGAAAGTTGCCCTATATCAGTTTATAATCGATGGGGTAGACAATAATATTGATTTTTTAATAAACCTTTTAAATAGTGATGATGTAAAAAACAATGAATATGATACGTCTTATATTGAAACGTGGTTAAAAAAGTTAGGTGAGTAAAATGTGGAAGGATTTGTTTGTAAAAAGAAAATATGCAACCTTAAAAATTACACAAAAGGATTCTGAAAGAATAGATAATATATCTTTGGATGATATAGATGTTAATATGTTTACAAAATGTCCATCCTGTGGAGAGATACTTATAAATATGGATCTTGAAAACAATTTAAAGGTTTGTTATAAGTGTAATTATCATTTTAGGATAGGGAGTAAAGAGAGAATAAATATTACATTTGATAAGGGTTCAATTGAATATTTTGATAATAATATGAAAAGCTTAAATCCTTTGGGTTTTATAGATTATAGCCAAAAGTTGAAATCCCTTAGTAAATCTCTTGGTATAAATGAGGCTGTTGTTACTGGAAAGGCTAAAATAAATGGGTATGATTTATGTTTTGGAGTTATGGAGCCTAATTTTATAATGGGTTCTATGGGAAGTGTTGTTGGAGAAAAGCTCTCAAGGATGTTTGAAAAAGCAATAGAGCTTAACCTTCCAGTTGTTGTTTTTTGTGCTTCAGGTGGGGCAAGAATGCAAGAAGGAATGCTTTCATTGTGTCAAATGGCAAAGGTTAGTGCTGCTGTTAAAATGCATAGCAATAAAGGGCTTTTATACATTAGTGTAATTACTGACCCAACAACAGGTGGAGTTACTGCAAGCTTTGCTTCTCTTGGGGATATTATTATTGCAGAGCCTAAAGCTACCATAGGTTTTGCAGGAAGAAGAGTTATAGAGCAGACTATAAAGCAAAAACTTCCAGATGAATTCCAAAGTGCTGAATTTATGCTTGAACATGGTTTTATTGATATAATTGTCGAAAGAAAAAAAATGAAGGAAACACTCTCAAACATACTTAAAATTCATTTGGGGGTGAAAAAATGAATGATTTGCAAAAACAGATAAAAGAAATTGATGAAAAAATAAGTAAAATAAATAATTTTATAAAGATAAGCGGGGTAGATTTATCGGGAGAGATTGAAGCATTAAAGTTAAAAAAAATAGAACTTATAAAGGCTTTAAATCCATTAAGCCCCTGGGAGATAGTACAGATTGCAAGGCATAAAAACAGACCAAATTATAAAGATTATTTAGATGGAATGATAGATGATTTTTTAGAACTTCATGGTGATAGAAATTATAGGGACGATTGCGCTATTGTAGGAGGAATAGGGTTTCTTAAAGGTTTTCCAGTGACTTTTATAAGCCATGCAAAGGGAAAAAGTATAGAAGAAAATGTTAAAAGGAATTTTGGAAGTCCTCATCCGGAAGGATATAGGAAGGCATTGAGGTTAATGAAACAAGCAGAGAAGTTTAAAAGGCCTGTTATATGTTTAATCGATACTTCAGGGGCTTACTGTGGTGTAGGAGCCGAAGAGAGAGGACAGGGTGAAGCTATTGCAAGAAACCTTCTTGAGATGTCTGATTTAAAAACACCTATTATTTCAGTTGTTATAGGTGAAGGTGGAAGCGGTGGAGCTTTAGCTCTTGGAGTTGCTGATAGAGTGTTTATGCTTGAAAATTCTATATATTCAGTTATATCACCTGAAGGTTGTGCATCAATTCTCTTAAAGGATGCAACAAGGGCAAATGAAGCAGCAAATTATCTAAAACTTACATCAAAGGATCTTTTAGAGCTTGGAATTATAGATGGAATAATAAAAGAGCCTGCTGGTGGAGCTCATAACGATGTAAAAGAAACTGTAAAAAATGTAAAAGAAACTTTGATTGATTCTTTAAATGAACTTGTAAAATATGATATAGAAGATTTGACTTTAAAAAGATATGAAAGAATAAGGAATATAGGAGTATATCTTGAATAGAATAAATGTAAAACCTCATATAATCTTATTATATGGGGTTTTATAATTATATTTGCTTTATAAATAACAAAAAATAATAAAAATACGAACAAAATTTAAGATATATATAGATAAATTCATATAATCGAATAAATTTAGAAATAATATGGGAGAATTGCAAAAATTATCAGTTGAACATGAAGATAATGGTATTATAATAAAATTAAAGGTCAAAGATAGTCAAAGTCAAAAGAGGTGATGAGATGGCAAGATTGTCTGATGTAATAGAGAATTTTATAAAAGAAATGCTTGAAAGAGCAGAAAATAATTATCTTGAAATTCAAAGAAATGAGCTTGCTAATCTTTTTAATTGTGCACCTTCACAAATAAATTATGTACTTACAACAAGGTTTACTGTAAATAGAGGGTATTATATTGAAAGTAAAAGAGGCGGCGGAGGATGTATTAAGATTACCAAAATAAATATGGATAAGAATAATTATATAAAGGAGGTAATTTGGAATAATATAGGTGACGAAATAACTCAACAGGAAGGAGAAGGTTATATCAACTTATTTGAAGAAAGAGGCTTTATAACTTCGAGGGAATCAAAACTTATGAAAGCAGTTATAAACGATAAGACTTTAAATTTACCAATGGATATAAGGGATATAGTAAGGGCGCAGATTTTAAAGACTATGCTTATTACTGTTATTGAATAATTGGAGGTGTTATTATGTTATGTCAAAAATGCAATCAAAGAGAGGCTAATGTTCATATAACAAAGATAATTAATGGTGTAAAAACTGAAATGCATTTTTGTGAAGAATGTGCAAGGGAGAGCCAGGAAGCCAATATGTCTATACCACTTACCTTTGGTATGCCAATGTCTTTCCAAAATATACTTGAAGGGTTTATGGAGATGATGGGTGGTATACCGCAACAATTAGTTGAAGAGATATCCTGTCCGGTATGCCATATAACTTTTGAATCTTTTAAGCAAACTGGAAGGCTTGGTTGTGGAAACTGCTATAGTGCATTTAGTGATAATATAATTCCACTTATAAAAAGAATACACGGAAGTATTCAGCATACTGGAAAAGTTCCAAAACGTTCTGGAGGCATATTAAAAATAAAAAGAGATATTGATAAACTTAAAAATGAACTTAAAATTGCTGTTGCTAATGAAGAATATGAAAAGGCTGCAAAGTTAAGAGATGAAATAAAGCGATTAGAAGAGAGGCTAAATAATAATAAACAGGATAAGGAGTGATAAAATGGGTTTTTTCTCTTCAAAATCAAAGGATTCAGGAATAGTGTTAACAAGTAGGATAAGACTTGCAAGAAATATAGATGGTATGCCTTTCCCACAGCTTCTTTCCGATGTAGAGGCAAAGAAGGTAATAGATAGTATATATTCTTCACTAAAAAATAGCAGCATTCCCGAAGTAAAAAATTTTAAGCTTGTTAATTTATCTGATATAGGAAAGCTTCAGATTTTTGCAATGGTAGAAAGACATGTAATAAGCAAAGATCTTATAAATAATTACCAAAAAGCTGCTGTTATTTTAGATGAAGAGGAGAAAACATCTATAATGGTTAATGAAGAGGATCATATAAGGCTTCAAGTTATGTATCCAGGTCTCATGCTAAAGGAAGCTTATGAATATGCAAATAAAATTGATGATGCTATAGAAGAGAATATAACTTATGCCTTTGATGCAAGGTATGGATACCTAACAAGCTGTCCAACAAATGTTGGCACCGGAATCAGAGCTTCTGTTATGCTTCATCTTCCAGCTTTAACTTACACTAAGAATATAAACAATATATTAAATACTGTTACTCAAGTTGGAATGACGATAAGAGGATTATATGGAGAAGGAAGCAATGCAATGGGTAATATGTATCAAGTATCAAATCAGGTAACTCTTGGACTTTCTGAGGAGGAAATTATAAATAGCCTTATTGCAGTAACTAAAAAGATAATAGATCAGGAAGAGAGGGCAAGGGAAATAATAGCTGAAAAGAGAAATATAGCCTTTGAAGATGATGTTTATAGATCCCTTGGAATTTTAAAATATGCAAAGACAATAGATACAAATGAATGCTTAAATCTTATCTCAAAGGTAAGATTAGGTGTTGAGATGGGAATAATTAAAGAAGTAGATATTAAAAAATTAAATGAACTTATAACAGTTGTTCAGCCTGCTACACTTCAACTTATAGATGGAAGAGAACTTGAAGGAAGAGATAGGGATGTTGTAAGGGCAAGAATAGTAAGGGAAACTTTAAAATAGGAGGGATAAGATATGTTTGGAGGTTTTACTGAAAGAAGCCAAAGAGCCTTTTATACTGCTGCAGAGGAAGCACAAAGGCTTGGACATAATTATATTGGAACTGAACATGTACTTTTAGGTATTGCGAAAGAAGGCGGTCAAGCATCAAAGATATTAAAAGAATTCGGAGTTACGGAGAATAAGATAAAGGATCTTATAATTGAAATAGAAGGCCAAGGGGACATTGAGTTAAGACTACAAGAAATTCCATTAACTCCGAGGACAAAAAGGCTTATTGAGATATCAAGAAATGAAGCAAGAAACCTTAACCAGAACTTTATAGCACCAGAGCATCTACTCCTTGCTTTAACAGTTGAAAATGAAGGTGTTGCTATTGCAATTCTTCAAAAATTAGGAGTAGATCTTTCAAAGCTAAGAAATGAAATAATAAATAATATTGCTACAGAATCTATTAACAAAAAGTCCCATGGAGGAAGAGGAATGAATACTCCTAATCTTGACCAGTTTGGAAGAGATTTGACCAGTATGGCAAGAGAAGGCAAGCTCGATCCTGTCATAGGAAGAGAAACTGAAACTCAAAGGGTTATTGAAATTCTCTGCAGAAGAACAAAGAACAATCCTTGCCTTATTGGTGAGCCTGGAGTAGGTAAAACTGCTATAGCAGAAGGTCTAGCACAAAAAATAGTAGAGGGAAATGTACCAGAAATATTAAAAAATAAAAGGGTAGTTACCCTTGATTTATCTGGAATGGTTGCAGGTTCAAAATACAGGGGCGAATTTGAGGAAAGATTAAAGAAGGTAATGGATGAGATAAGAAACTCTAAAGATATAATACTGTTTATAGATGAGGTTCATACTATTATAGGTGCAGGTGCTGCAGAAGGAGCAATAGATGCTTCAAATATATTAAAACCAGCATTGGCAAGGGGAGAACTTCAGGCCATAGGAGCAACTACAATTGATGAATACAGAAAATATATTGAAAAAGATCCAGCACTTGAAAGAAGATTTCAGCCTGTAATGGTTGGAGAACCTACCCTTGAAGAAACTCTATTAATATTAAAGGGGCTTAGGGATAAATATGAAGCTCACCATAAGGTAAAAATAACTGATGAGGCGCTAAATGCAGCTGTTAACCTTTCAGATAGATATATAACCGATAGATATCTTCCGGATAAGGCAATAGATTTAATGGATGAGGCATCATCAAAAGTAAGGCTTAAAAATTTAACAGCACCTCCAGATATTAAAAAGCTTGAGGATGAACTGGAGAAGATAAAGAAAGAAAAAGAAGAAGCTGTAAATATGCAGGAGTTCGAAAAAGCAGCAAAACTTAGGGATAGGGAACTTGAAATACAAGCTGAATTAAATAAGGTTAAGGAAAATTGGAAAACTCAAAAGAACAATGATATGCCTGTTTTAACTGCTGAAGATATTGCAAATGTTGTATCAAGTTGGACTAATATACCTGTAGCAAAACTTACAGAGAGTGAATCACAGAGGCTCTTAAACCTTGAAAATATACTTCATAAGAGGGTTATAGGTCAGGATGAAGCTGTAAAAGCTGTTGCAAGAGCTGTAAGACGTGCAAGGGTTGGACTTAAAGATCCCAAAAGGCCAATAGGATCCTTTATATTCCTTGGCCCTACAGGAGTTGGTAAAACTGAGCTTTCTAAGGCTCTTGCTGAGGCTATGTTTGGAGATGAAAATGCTATAATAAGAATTGATATGTCAGAATATATGGAAAAGCATACAGTTTCAAGGCTTATAGGATCTCCTCCAGGATATGTTGGATATGAGGAGGGAGGACAGCTTACTGAGAAGGTAAGAAGGAATCCTTATTCAGTTGTATTGTTTGATGAAATAGAGAAAGCTCATCCAGATGTATTTAACATTCTCCTTCAGATTCTTGAGGATGGAAGGCTTACTGATGGTAAAGGCAAAACTGTAGATTTTAAGAATACTATTGTAATTTTGACTTCTAACGTAGGTGCCCAAACTATTAAAAAACAGCTTACATTAGGATTTGCACAAAGCGTAAGGGAGAAGGAAGACTCTTATGAGAGGATGAAGGAAAATGTAATGGAAGAGCTTAAAAAGACATTTAGACCTGAATTTTTAAATAGAATAGATGATATAATAGTATTCCATCAATTGGAAGAGGAACATGTACAAAAAATAGCTAAACTTATGCTTGATAATGTTATAAAAAGGCTTGCTGATTTAGATGTTACTATTGAATATAGTGATGACGTAGTAAAACATCTCTCAAAGGGAGGATTTGACCAAATGTATGGTGCAAGACCTTTGAGAAGAGCAATAACTAAGGCAGTTGAGGATAAACTTTCAGAGGAGATGTTAAAGGGAACTATTAAAAAAGGAGATAAAGTTTTCATGACAATTGAAAATGACGATATTATATTCAAAAAACAGTAAAAATTATGCCCTGTTATTAACAGGGCATAATTTACTATAATTGGGTTGATAATATTTAAATAATAAAATATAATGAATTTGCAAAAGATTATCATGGATGTGATAAAAATGGGTAAAATAAAAACAAACTTTGTATGCCAAGAATGTGGCTATGAGTCTTTGAAATGGATGGGAAAGTGTCCGGGATGTGGGAGCTGGAATACGATGGTTGAGGAATTACAACAAAAGGATGTAACAAGTCCAATAGTAACTATCTCAAAACCTTTAACTATAAATGAAATAGAGATTGTTGAAGAGGAAAGATACACAACATACCTTGAAGAACTTGATAGGGTTCTTGGAGGCGGAATTGTAAAGGGTTCCCTTATATTAGTTGGAGGAGATCCTGGGATTGGAAAATCAACTTTGCTTTTACAGGTTGCATCTAATATATCATCAAAAGGAAAGATTGTGCTTTACGTTTCAGGAGAAGAATCGGCAAGGCAAATAAAGTTAAGGGCAAAAAGGATAGATATTAAAGAAGATAGGCTTTATATTCTTTCTGAAACAAATCTTGCTTCCATTGAAAAGTATATAATTGAGATTAAGCCTCATGTAGTTATTATAGATTCGATACAGACTATATATAGGGCTGAACTACAATCGGCTCCAGGCAGTGTAAGCCAAGTCAGGGAAGCAACTTCAGTTCTTATGAGGATAGCAAAGACTTTAAATATATCTATCTTTATAGTAGGGCATGTTACAAAAGAAGGATCTATTGCAGGGCCAAGGGTGCTTGAGCATATGGTTGATACAGTTTTGTATTTTGAAGGCAATAGATATCATACCTATAGAATTTTAAGAGCAGTTAAGAATAGATTTGGTTCTACTAATGAGATAGGAGTTTTTGAAATGAGGGAGAAGGGACTTGTGGAAATAAAAAATCCTTCAGAGCTCTTGCTATCGGGAAGGCCAAGTAATGTCTCAGGGTCTTGTGTTGTGTGCAGTATGGAAGGAACAAGGCCTGTGCTTGTTGAAATTCAGGCATTAACCTGTGCAACGAGTTTTGGAATGCCAAGGCGCATGGCAACAGGAGTTGATTATAATAGGGTAATACTTTTAATGGCAGTTCTTGAAAAAAGAGTTGGGATGCAAGTTCAAACCTTTGATGCTTATGTAAATGTAGCAGGAGGGTTAAAACTTGACGAACCGGCTTGTGATCTTGGGATAATTTGTTCAATAGCATCAAGCTTTAGAAATATTCCAATTGATACGAAAACTATAGTAATAGGAGAGGTAGGATTAACTGGAGAGATAAGAGGGGTAAGCCTGATTGAAAAAAGGATATTAGAAGCAAAAAAGCTTGGATTTTCAAGGTGTGTAATCCCTAAGGAAAACGTTAGGGGTATTGATATACCTAATGGAATTAGTATAATACCAGCTAGCAATATATATGAAGCTTTAGAGGCTTTATTAGGGGGATAAAGATGTTGGATAGTCGTGAAATTGAACTTATTAATGTACTAAAAATTGTTGCACCAGGTACTCCGCTTAGAGAAGGTCTTGAAAATGTTTTAAAAGCAAAGACTGGTGCACTTATAATGGTTGGTGACCAAAAAGAAGTTATGGGTATTATCGATGGAGGATTTTTTATTAACAGTGAATATAGCCCTTCTTATTTATATGAACTTGCAAAGATGGATGGGGCTATAGTTTTAAGCAGTGACCTTAAAAAAATACTCTATGCTAATACTCAGTTAATACCAGATTCTTCAATTGAAACCTTTGAAACAGGAACAAGGCATAGGACAGCTGATAGAGTAGCAAAACAGACTGGGAATCTTGTTATTGCAATATCACAAAGAAGGAATATTATAACGATTTACAAGGGTAATCTCAAATATATTTTAAAAGATACAAACATAATACTTACCAAAGCAAATCAAGCAATTCAAACCCTTGAAAGATATAAAACTGTCCTTGATGAAGCCATGACCAATCTTTCTGTTCTTGAATTTGATGATTTAGTTACAGTTTATGATGTTGTGCTGACAGTTCAAAGAAATGAAATGGTTATGAGAATAGTGAATGAAATACAAAAGTATATATATGAATTAGGAAATGAAGGAAGGCTTATCTCTATGCAGCTTGACGACCTTGTTGATGAGGTTGAAAATGATGGAATTATGCTTATTAAAGATTATAGCTATCAGAAAGATTATAATGATATTTTAAAGGGAATAAGAAATCTTTCCTCTGATGAGCTTTTGGAATTATCATCTGTTTGTAAGATTTTTGGATATAATGCTGATCTTATGCTTGATACTATGATTTCACCAAAGGGTTACAGGTTAATTAGTAAAATTCCTAAGGTTCCTTCAGTAGTTATAGAAAACCTTGTAAAAACCTTTGGACAGCTAAAAAATGTTATGAAGGCTTCAATTGAAGAACTTGATAATGTAGAAGGTATTGGAGAAGCAAGAGCACGAGCAATAAAGGAAGGCTTAAGAAAGCTTCAAGAAAAGGTTTTGTTAAATAGGCATATATAAAGGGCAGATGTCTGCCCTTTATTTATAACATAGAAAATTTACCCAAGGTTTGAACTTTATCGTTTTCTTTTATTATTATATCAAATAGATTTATTCCAAGTGCGTTGCATAAAGCTGAAAGATAATAAAGATTATTACCTATTTCTTCTTCAAGTACCTCTCTGCAATTGTTGCATAATGTACCTTCTATTTGATAACTTAAGTGGTTTGCAATATCTTCAAGGGAAGCATCATCAGGTATCCTTTGTTTATGAGCAGATACACTGATACAACCACAATTAGTTACTGATTTTGCAACGGCACGGTTTATTCTTGAATTGGACTCTGAAAGTTTAGTCATTATATCTATTATACTTTTGTGTCTAATTAAAGATTCTGATACTGAATTCTGAAAATCATCTACCAAAACATCTTTCATGTGCTTCCTCCTCTTATTACAAATAATATTTATCCACACTACAAAGTTAAAGCACGGTTGAATTATAAATAGGCAACTAAAATGTTTTCTTAATCATATTATAGATATTAATTTTATATAATGTCAAATATATTAATTTTAAAATTAGGTTATGTAAACAAATTAAAAGTAATTTTAATATAATATAAGTAAAAGGGTCACTCATTCAAGAATATAAACGTACTTATTAAAAATATCTGCAAATTGTAAAATTCAATATATACTTAATTTGGGGGTGACCTTTATGTTTTCAATAGGTGAATGGATTTTCTATCCTGTCTTTGGGGCAGGTTTAATTATAAATATAGAAGAGAAAAAAATATGTGGGGATGAAAAAAAATATTATATTATAAAATTTATAAATGGTATTAATATGATGATACCTGTTTTCTCTAATGAGGCTTATAGATTGAGAAAAGCAATATCAAAGGATGAATGTGTAGGAATATATAATATTTTAAAATCAGAACCTGAAGGATTACCATCAAGATGGGTAGATAGATATAAAAGCTATAAAAATTGCATATATGATGGAGATATTAAAAAGCTTGCAAAGATGTTAAGGGATATTGGAAACTTATCACAGAGTAAAAAACTATCAAAAAGTGAGATTAAAATTTTTTTTAGTATACTTGAACTTGTTTCTGGAGAAATTTGTGCAGTTTTAAATAAGGATATTGAGATGATAAAAAAGGAAATTATTAGAATTATAAAATTTGATGATAAAGTTAATTCATAAAAAAATAACAGAATGTTATAATATAAATTATTGCTTTTTAAAAGGGGTTAAGGTATATTTAAATTAGTCAAAATGGAAATATCTGATATCTAAAGTTTATATTTTATTTTTTTTGTTAATAATAAAAATGGAGGTGTATAAATGTTAGATAAAATTTTTAGATGGCTTTTGACAGTAATAGGGCTTGTCTTGGGATATGCTTTGGCAGGTATATTTGTAAGGCTTGATTTTTTTCACCAATTTATTAATTTTAACCAAAGTTCTATATCATTAATAATATTTTATATTGTATGTATATTGTTGTTTGGACTTATGCTATATGTTATAGCTCCTTTTATAATTAAAATTTTATGGAATATTACAGGATTTCTTGAGGGAGCACTTCAAAAGATTCCTACAAATGATATAATCCTATCTGTTGGTGGGCTTATAATTGGTCTTATAGTTGCAAATCTTTTTATAGGTGCTGTTACAAAGTTTATTTCAGTTGCAAGTTCAACCATTTTGGCTGTAATTGGAAGCATAATATCACTTCTTGTAAATATAATATTTGCAACTCTTGGAGTAAATATAGCTCTTAAAAAGAAGGAGGATCTGTATAATATTTTTACTTTTATGAAGAAGTTTGGAAAAGATAAGAAGAACAAGGGTGAAGCAAAGACCTTTAACAGCCAGCCCAAAATTTTAGATACAAGTGTAATAATTGATGGTAGGATATTAGATATTTTGAAAACTGGTTTTATAGAAGGACCTATTGTAATTCCTTCATTTGTACTTGAGGAGCTTAGGCATATTGCAGATTCTTCTGATTCTTTGAAAAGAACAAGAGGCAGAAGAGGGCTTGATATTTTAAATCTTATTCAAAAAGAACTTGGAATTAGTGTTGAGATTTGTGAGAGAAATTTTGAAAACATACAAGAGGTTGACAGCAAATTATTAAAGCTTGCTCAGGCTTTAGGAGGCAAAGTAATAACAAATGATTTTAATTTGAATAAAGTTGCAGAATTCCAGGGAGTATCTGTGCTTAACATTAATGAGCTTGCAAATGCAGTAAAACCTATTGTAATACCAGGAGAAGACATGCATATACAGATTATAAAGGATGGAAAAGAAACAGGACAGGGAGTTGCATATCTTGATGACGGTACTATGATAGTTGTTGAGGGTGGTAAAAAATATGTTGGAGATATCGTTGATGTTACTGTCACAAGTGTTCTTCAAACTGCAGCAGGAAGGATGATTTTTGCAAAGATTAAGAATGCACAAGATAAAGCAGTATAATACTTGGTAAGGGATTGTAAATATTATACAATCCCTTAAAACACTATCTAAAAGGAGAATAGTATGGTTTCAGCAGTTATTGTAGCAGGTGGAAAAGGAGAAAGAATGGTATATGATATTCCAAAACAATATATAGATATTGGAGGTAGGCAAATTCTTTCAATTACTTTAGAGGCTTTTGAAAATTGTGATTTTGTTGATGAGATTGTACTTGTTGTTCCAGAAAATGATATAGATTTTTGCTTAAAAAATATAGTAGAACGCTATTCTTTTAGAAAAGTTAAAAAAATAGTTAAAGGGGGCAGCAGTAGGCAAAAGTCAGTATATAATGGGCTTTTGGAGTGCAATCCTTTGACTGATATAGTAATTATACATGATGGGGTTAGACCTTTTATTAGTAGTGAGCTTATTAAAAAAAGTGTTGAAGGTGCTAAAGCTTATGGTGCTTGTGCTGTAGGAGTTTATGTAAAGGATACAATTAAAATTGTTGATGAAGAAAAGTTTATCCTTTCAACTCCTAATAGGGACAACCTTATTGCAATTCAAACTCCTCAAACTTTTAAATATGATTTGATATTAAAAGCCCATGAAATTGCAAAAAAGGAGAATATAGTATCAACTGATGATACGGCTCTTGTTGAAAGGATGGGATATAAAGTAAAAATAGCTGAAGGTAGCTATTATAACCTTAAAATAACAACTATAGAGGATATAGTTATTGCAAGGGTAATTTATGAATCCTTAAAAGCTTAGGAGGAATAGTATGAGGATTGGTCATGGCTACGATGTACACAGATTAGTTAAAGGTAGAGAACTTATATTAGGAGGAGTTAAAATAGAATATGAAAAAGGGCTTTTAGGGCATTCTGATGCTGATGTGTTGCTCCATGCTATAATGGATGCACTTTTAGGGGCAGCGGCCTTTGGTGATATAGGAAGACACTTCCCTGATAATGATGAAAGATATAAAGGAGTAAATAGTTTAAAACTTCTTGAATATGCAGGTAATTTGATTAGAGAAAAAGGGTATGAAATATCTAATATAGATTCTACAATTATTGCACAAAGGCCTAAGATTATGCCTTATATTGAAAATATGAGAGAGAATATTTCTAGAACATTAAACTTAGAAAAGGATTGCATAAATGTTAAAGCTACCACAGAGGAAGGGCTTGGATTTACTGGAAATGGTGATGGAATAGCTGCTCATGCTGTATGTATTATTAAAAAGAAATGAATGCATGATTAGAAAGTAAAAGGTTTAGTAATAATTTAAAAATATTAAGGTTGTAGATACATTAACTTAACTATAAGTTAATGTAAATTTGCAGGACTTTGGTATAAAATGGTTTATGCAAAATTATAACCTTAAGAATCAATATTTAAGACAACTATTGGTACGTCTATAACATAGACTGCTTTTATACATTGAGGAAGCAGTTTATAATGTTGACATATATAAACATAAAATATATAATTTCTATAAGAAAAGCCTTAGCCTTCGCCATTAGGTGAAGGCTTTTAGCTTAAGTAGGAGGGATTATATGAAATATAGTGAGTTTTTCATATCTACATTAAAGGAAGCACCTGGAGAGGAAGAAAATGAAAGTTTAAAGCTCATGTTAAGGTCTGGGCTATTAAGAAAAGTTGCGGCTGGAGTATACTGCTATCTTCCAGTAGGATATAAGGTATTAAATAAAATAGAAAATATTCTAAGGCAGGAGATTAAAAGTTTAAAAGCTAATGAGATTTTGTGCCCTAATCTTGTTCCTTTAGAACTTTCTCTAAAAGAGGATGATAAAGAGGAAAATTTTTGCTTTAAAGACAGAAGTGGAAGAGGATTTGCTCTTGGAACAAGCTATGAAAGGATGATATTTGATATATTAAAAGGGGAGATAAAATCCTATAAAACTTTGCCTGTTATGTTTTATTGTATAGAAAACGAGTTTAGGGATGAAAGAAGACCCAAAGCTGGACTTTTAAGATCAAGAGAATTTAGAACATTGAATCTATTTAGTTTTAATAAGTCCAAAGAAGAAGTATTACTATCAATAGATAAGATACATAAAGCTCTTGAAAAATTTTTTAAGAAGCTTGATATTAGTGTAGTAAAGGCACGAAATGATTTTAGCATAAAAGGAGATGTTTCCTACTGTGATTTTATAATTGACTTTGAAAATGGAGAATATAATTATATAACTTGTAAGGAATGTGGATACATATCAGGTAAAGATTATACGCCTACAAAGATTGACTATATGAAGGAAGATAAGGAATTAAATGTCATAGAAAAAATTTCAACCCCAAATATTAGAACCATAGAGGAGCTTGTATCATTTCTACAAACTTCACCATCAAAGTTTGCAAAAACTTTGATATATAAAGTTGAAGGAAAAAGTGTTGCTGTTATGGTAAGAGGGGATAGGGAAGTTAATGAAAATAAAGTTAAGGAATATCTTAAGGCTTCTTGTATTGAACTTGCTGATGATAAGACAATACTTGAGGTTACAGGTGCACAGGTTGGGTTTGCAGGTCCTGTTGGTTTAAAAACCGATTTGCTTCTTGTTGATAATGAAATACCTAACATGAGAAATATAATAGTTGGGGCTAATGATACAGGGTATCATCTTGTTAATGTAAATTATGGAAGGGATTTTGATGGAGAGGTTGGAGATTTTAGGAATATTACAGATAAGGATACTTGCCCTGTGTGTGGTTCCCAGATAGAAATTAAAAGAGGAATTAAAATTGCAAGTATATATAAAAGCAACGATGAAATAAAAATAAAATATAGGGATGAAAAAGGAGAAGAAACTAATGTTTTAGCTGTGCTTTTAAGTGTAGGAATAAGCAGAATGATATGGGCAGTTTCGGAAAATAAATACGATGATAAAGGTATTATATGGCCTTTTGAAATTGCTCCCTTTGAAGTTGTGATTGTACCAGTTTCAGTTAAAGATGAACTTCAAGTTAAAGTTGCGCATGAAATATACAACAAGTTAAAGGAAAAAGGCATGGATGTTTTATTAGACGATAGGGATGAGAGAGCAGGAGTTAAATTTAATGATGCCGACCTTTTGGGAATACCAGTAAGAATAACAATAGGCAAGAAGATAAATGACGGATTTGTTGAACTAAAATTTAGAAATGAGAATGCATCAAAGGATGTAAAAATTGAAGACTTTTATGGCGAAATTGAAGCCTTTTTGTTGAAATAGAATTTTTTTCATTATACAATTTAAAAGGAATAATATTTAGGAGGTGCAAGATGGAGAGAGTAAGATTTGCTCCAAGTCCAACAGGGCATTTACATATAGGTGGAGCTAGAACGGCTCTTTTTAACTACCTTTATGCAAAACACTCAGGAGGAAAATTTATACTCAGAATTGAGGATACTGATTTAAATCGTTCAACTGCAGAATCAGAAAAGGCTATTATAGAAGGCTTGAAATGGTTTGGAATAAATTGGGATGAAGGAATTGAAGTTGGAGGTCCTCATGGTCCCTATCGCTCAACAGAAAGAAATTTTATCTATGAACCATTTGTAAAAAAACTTATTGAAGAAGGAAAGGCTTATTATTGTTATTGTAGTGAGGAAGAAATTGAAGCTGAAAGGCAAGAGGCTCTCAAAAAAGGTGAAACGCCAAAGTACTCAGGAAGATGCAGAAATTTAACTGATGAAGAGAGAAAAAAGCTTGAAGCTAAAGGTATAAAACCTGTAGTAAGGTTTAGGGTTCCAGATAATGAACCTATTATCATAGATGATATAGTAAGAGGCAGAGTAGAGTTTAATACTAATGATATAGGGGATTTTATAATAGTTAAATCTGATGGAATTCCTGTATATAATTTTGCTGTTGTTATAGACGACCACCTTATGGAAATTACTACTGTAATAAGGGGAGAAGAACATCTTTCTAATACACCAAGGCAGATACTTATATATAAGGCTTTAGGTTTTGATATGCCAAAGTTTGCACATGTATCCTTGATACTTGGTAAGGATAGGACAAAAATGAGTAAAAGGCATGGTTCTACATGGGTTGAACAGTATAGGGATGCAGGTTATCTTCCAGAAGCACTTATAAATTTTCTTGTGCTTTTAGGTTGGTCTCCTGAAGGCGATGAAGAGATTTTTAGCTTGGAGGAGCTTTGTGAAAAGTTCTCCTTGGATAGGGTTGTTAAGAATCCTGCGGTATTTGATATAGATAAGCTAAATCATATTAATGGTATATATATAAGAAAAAGTCCTATTGATAGGATAGTAGATCTTTCTATTCCATATCTTGTGAATGCGGGATATATAACTGATGAATTTGCTAAAAGAAATAGAGATTGGATTACACTACTTGTACTAACATTTAGAGAAAGAATTTCATATTTGTCCGAAATAGTAGAGCATGCTTCAATTTTATTTAATGATGAAGTAAAATTTGAAGATGAAGAAGCAGCGACAGTTTTAAAGCAGGACCATGTTGGAAGACTTTTAGATGAACTTTATGATATAGTAAAGACATCAGATAAGTTTGATAATGAATTTATACAAAATATTTTTAAGGAACTAAAAAACCGTACAGGTGCAAAGGGTAAATCTCTTTTTATGCCTGTTAGAGTTGCTCTTACAGGTCAGATTCATGGTGCTGAGCTTGTTAATATAATAGAACTCCTTGGGAAAGATAAAGTATTAAAAAGGATTGAATATACAAAGAAAAATTTGTTATAATAATTTAAAAAAGATGCAATGAAGGAAAGAAGTAGAGGGGATTTTATTTTAGAGAGAAGCTGCCATGGGCTGAAAGCAGCTTTAATAAATACCCTTGAAGATGCGTTCTGGAGCATTTCCATGGGTTACTGTGGAAACGGATTACCGTTATATCTTAAAGAGAGGTCTTAGCCTAATTAGGGTGGAACCGCGGAATAACCTTTCGTCCCTTACGGATGAAGGGTTTTTGTTTTATGAATATTGTATAGATAAAATAAGAAAGGAGAATTATAATGATAAAAATTTTTAATTCCCTTAAAAGGCAAAAGGAAGAGTTTGTACCTATTACTCCAAATGAAGTTAAAATGTATGTTTGTGGACCAACAGTATATAACTTTTTTCATATTGGAAATGCAAGAACCTTTATTGTGTTCGATACAATAAGAAGATATTTTGAATATAGGGGTTATAATGTTAAATTTGTTCAAAACTTTACAGACATTGATGATAAGATGATTAAAAGAGCAAATGAAGAAGGGACTACAGTAAAGGATATAGCAGAAAAATATATTAATGAATATTATAAAGATGCTGATGATTTAAACATTAAAAGAGCTACAGTAAATCCAAGGGCAACTGAATTTATTGATGAAATAATAAAATTTATAAAGGATTTAGTAGATAAAGGATTTGCTTATGTAGTTGATGGAGATGTTTATTTTGAAACTAAAAAGTTTAAAGAATATGGAAAACTCTCACATCAAAACCTTGAGGATCTTGAAGCAGGAGCAAGGATAGATGTGGATGAAAGAAAAAAGGATCCAATGGATTTTGCACTTTGGAAAGCTCAAAAGCCTGGGGAACCAGCTTGGGAAAGTCCATGGGGATTAGGACGCCCAGGATGGCATATAGAGTGTTCAACTATGGCATCAACACTTCTTGGAGAAACAATAGATATACATGGAGGAGGGGTTGACCTGACATTCCCTCATCATGAAAATGAAATAGCACAAAGTGAAGCAAGAAATGGTAAACCATTTGCAAGGTATTGGATGCATTGTGCATTTTTAAATGTAAACAATCAAAAGATGTCTAAATCTCTAAATAACTTTTTTACAGCAAGAGAAATCCTTGAAAAATATGATAGTGAAGTTGTAAGGTTGTTTATGCTTTCAGGGCATTATAGAAATCCAATTAATTTTAGTATTGACCTACTTGATCAAGCAAAGGCTGCTTTGGATAGGCTATATAATACAATTGGAAATCTTGAACATATAATTGAAACTGCAGAGGAAAGAGAATTAAATGATGAAGAAAAAGCATTTTTAAATAAACTATATGGATATAAAGATAGATATATTGAGGTTATGGATGATGATTTTAATACTGCTGACGGAATATCTGTTATATTTGATATGGTGAGAGATATAAATAGTAATATTAATGAAAAGAGTTCAAAAGAAGTTGCAAAAGATTCATTAAGCCTTATAAGGGAGCTTGGAGGTCCTCTTGGAATACTTCAAAGGGATGTTAGAGGAAACCTTGAAAATGAAATCCAAAGGTTAATAGAAGAGAGACAGGCAGCAAGGAAGGCTAAAAATTATGCTTTAGCAGATAAAATAAGAGATGATCTTAAGGCTATGGGAATTATATTGGAAGATACACCGTCAGGAGTTAGATGGAAGAAGATATAGAAAGAGGTTATTAAATGTTTGATTACATTAAAAAACTATCCTTTAATGAAAAAGATGTTAGAATGATGAATCCTCTTGTTTGGGCTTATATAGGTGATTCTGTATATGAAGTTTATGTAAGAAGCTATATAATAAGTAAAGGCGGTAAAACATCTTTTGCTCTTCATAGGGAGTCTATAAAATACGTTAAAGCTTCTTCACAGTCAGATATACTTGAAACAATCTATGATAAATTAACTGAAGAGGAAAAAAATATAATAAGACGAGGAAGGAATACTAAGACATATCATGTGCCTAAAAATGCTAGTATAATAGACTATAAAAGGGCAACGGCTCTTGAGGCTTTGATAGGGTATTTATATCTTTTGAAAAGATATGATAGGATAGATGAAATAATGAATATGATTTTAGAAGGGGCTAAGTGATTTAGTTACTTAATATATTTTTTATCTTAAAAAGTATCACTAACATTATAGAGCATTAACCCCCATAAATCTCTTAAAGCAAGTACAGGTCTTTTGTGAGTGAAGCCTTACTTGTTACTAAGATTTATGGGGGTTATATTTAAGTGAAAATCTATTTTTTAAATTTTATAATATGTTTATAAAGAATTTGAGGCTAAATTACTTAACACTTTTTATGTTATAATATTTTTATTGATGAAAAGGAGTGATTTAATGGAAACTAAATTAAAGGTTAAAATAATTGCACATACGCCACAGCCAGAAAAAATTGTTGCCTCTGCTGCAAAGCTCTGCTACAGCCCTGTTGGAATTGATGATATAATGGATAACTTAAATGAAAATAATATAAATAGTTTTTTAAATATGCTTATGAATTTAGGACATGAATCTCCAATTGAGCATATAAGTTTTACCTTTGCAGCTGAGGGAGTATCAAGGACTCTTTCTCATCAGCTTGTAAGGCATAGAATAGCATCCTATTCACAACAAAGTCAAAGATATGTTAAACTTGAGCAGTTTGAATATATAATACCTCCTTCAATTGAAGAGATACCAGAGGCTAAAAAATTATTTATTGAAGCTATGGAGAGAGATCAAAAAATTTATAATGAACTTTCACATATTCTTTATAATAAACATTATGAAAAGTTTTTAAAGCTTGGATATGATGATAAGAAGGCTAAAAAAGCTGCAGAAAAGATGGCTATTGAGGATGCAAGATATGTTTTCCCTAATTCTTGTGAAACTAAGATAGTATTTACAATGAACGCGAGGTCTCTTTTGAATTTCTTTAAGCATAGATGCTGCCAAAGAGCTCAATGGGAGATTAGAGCTTTGGCAGAGGAGATGTTAAAAGAGGTTAAGAAAATTGCTCCTACAATTTTTAAAAACGCAGGGCCATCTTGCCTTAATGGCTTATGCCCTGAAGGAGCAATGTCCTGTGGAAAAATGATTGAAGTTAGAGAAAGATACAATAAATTATAAGAAAAGAGGTTGAAAAATGAAGGACATAAAACAGCAAAGGAAAAAAAACATTATAAAACAAAATGAAAATAATGAAAACATAATATTTGGCAGAAATCCTGTAATTGAAGCTATAAAATCAGGGAGAAACATAGAAAAACTATTTGTATTAAAAGATCCTGAAGGCTCTTTAAAAATGATAATATCGATGGCAAAAGGAAAAGGTTTTGTAGTTAGTGAAGTGGACAGAAAAAAACTTGATGAGCTATCAGGTATGCAAAATCATCAAGGAGTAGTTGCCTTAGTATCCTCTTATGAATATTCTACTATAGATGATATTTTAAGCTTTGCAAAAATTAAAAATGAAGACCCTTTTATTATAATACTTGATGAAATAGAAGATCCATATAATATGGGATCAATAATTAGAAGTGCAAATGCCTGTGGCGTGCATGGAGTTATAGTACCTAAAAGAAGATCTGCACTTATCACTGCAAGTGTAGCAAAGGCTTCAGCAGGTGCAATTGAATATA
Source organism: Caloramator sp. E03 (assembly GCF_006016075.1). NCBI lineage: Bacteria > Bacillati > Bacillota > Clostridia > Eubacteriales > Clostridiaceae > Caloramator > Caloramator sp. E03. The sequence continues at coordinate 1,827,532 of NZ_CP040093.1, forward strand.
CAAAAATTGCAAAGGTTACAAATATAAATCAGACTTTAAGAGAGCTTAAGGATAAAGGATTATGGATAATAGGAACAGATGTAAATGGTCAAGTATGTTATAAAACAGACCTTAAAGGTCCTGTTGCAATAGTGATAGGGAGTGAAGGCAAAGGTATATCGAGGCTTGTTAGAGAGAATTGTGATATTATAGTAAGTATTCCTATTAAAGGACAGATAAATTCTTTCAATGCCTCTGTTGCTGCAGGAATAATAATGTATGAGGTATTAAGGCAAAGGGGCATAAAAAGTGAATAAATATGTGCTTGTTGATGGATATAATGTTATAAATTCATGGAAAGAGCTTAAGGATTTAAAGGACGAAAGCCTCGAGGAAGCAAGAATAAAGCTAATTGAAATGCTTCATGATTATGCAGCTTTTAAAGGGGTTAATATTATAGTTGTTTTTGATGCTCATTTTGTTAAAGGTAGTTTTGAAAAGCACGAAGTGCATAAGAACGTTGAAGTAGTATATACAAAGGAATTAGAATCTGCAGATTGTTATATAGAAAGAAATGTTTCTATTTTAGCAAAAAAAGGAGAAGTTGCCGTGGTATCATCTGATTATCTTGAACAGAGAATTGTACTTCAAATGGGAGGCATTAGAATAACCCCTAATGAATTTCTATCGGAGATACAAAATATAAATAGACGAATAAAAGAAAGAATAGAGATATCTTATGTTGAGAAAATAAATAAACTGGAAAATAACATAAATAAAGATGTATTGGAAAAACTTGAAAAAATGCGGAGAAACCTTTAAAATACTTGACTTTAGAAGGGCTAAAATATATAATTACAAATGCGGGGTTAAATCTGTTGGGGGGGATTATATGAAAGCCGACTCTGATGTTGATAGAGCTAATTGGGAGTATTCTTCTATGCTTGATGAAGAAATTGTAATTCATGCAAGGAATGGTGATTCTAAAGCAGAAGAATATTTAATAAATAAATATAAGAATTATGTTAAGGCTAAAGCAAAGTCCTATTTTTTGATAGGAGCAGATAAGGATGACATATATCAAGAAGGAATGATAGGTTTATATAAAGCAATCAGAGATTTTAAACCTGATAAGCTTACATCCTTCAGGGCTTTTGCTGAACTTTGTATAACAAGACAGATAATTACAGCAATAAAGACAGCTACGCGTCAAAAACATATTCCTTTAAATAGCTACATATCTTTGAATAAACCTATATATGATGAAGAGTCAGATAGAACTTTAATGGATGTTTTATCAACTGTTGGTGTTTCAGATCCTGAGGAGCTTATTATAAGCCGTGAAGAGAGAATAAAGATAGAAAAAAAGATAACAGAGATATTAAGCGACTTAGAAATGGAAGTATTATTTTATTACTTGGAAGGAAAATCCTATCAAGAGATTGCTTGTGGTCTTGATAGGCATGCAAAGTCCATCGATAATGCACTTCAAAGAGTTAAAAGAAAACTTGAGAAATACTTAAAAGAAAATGAATAGATTGCAATTAATTGGATATTGACATATTGCTTTAAGCAGTGTAGAATAAATAATCGATGGTACTTAAATATTTTTTTGCCCACGTAGCTCAGTAGGCAGAGCGTCACCTTGGTAAGGTGGAGGTCACCGGTTCAATCCCGGTCATGGGCTCCATTATTTTATATGAAACGCCGGGATAAGTTTATTAAGTGGTGTAATACCGCTTAAATAATATCAAGTACTTTAAGGTAAAGATAAGATAAGGAGGAATATAAAAATGGCAAAGGAGCATTTTACCAGGACGAAGCCACACGTAAACATAGGGACAATAGGACACGTAGACCATGGTAAGACAACATTAACAGCAGCAATAACATTAGTATTATCAACTTATGGAAAAGCAAAAGTAATGAAATATGACGAAATAGATAAGGCACCAGAAGAAAGAGAAAGAGGAATAACAATAAACACAGCACACGTAGAATACGAAACAGATACAAGACACTATGCACACGTTGACTGTCCAGGACACGCAGACTACGTAAAGAACATGATAACAGGGGCAGCACAGATGGACGGAGCAATACTTGTAGTTAGTGCAGCAGATGGTCCAATGCCACAGACAAGAGAGCACATACTACTTGCAAGACAGGTAGGGGTACCATATATAGTAGTATTCATGAACAAGGCAGATATGGTAGATGACCCAGAACTTATAGAACTTGTTGAAATGGAATTAAGAGATCTTCTTAATGAATATGAATTTCCAGGAGATGATACTCCAATAGTAGTAGGATCAGCATTAAAGGCACTTGAATGTGGATGTGGAAAGAGAGAATGTGAATGGTGTGGAAAGATATTACAGCTTATGGACACAGTAGATAGCTACATTCCAACACCAGAAAGACAAAAGGATAAGCCATTCTTAATGCCAGTAGAAGATGTATTCACAATAACAGGAAGAGGAACAGTTGCAACAGGAAGAGTAGAAAGCGGAGTATTAAAGGTAGGAGACGAAGTAGAAATAGTAGGACTTACAGAAGAGAAGAAGAAGACAGTAGTAACAGGAGTAGAAATGTTCAGAAAGATACTTGACCAAGCAGAAGCAGGAGACAACATAGGAGCACTCTTAAGAGGAGTAACAAGGGATGAAATAGAAAGAGGACAGGTTTTAGCAAAACCAGGTTCAATACATCCACATAAGAAATTCGAAGGACAGGTATACGTATTAAAGAAAGAAGAAGGTGGAAGACATACACCATTCTTCAATGGATACAGACCACAGTTCTACTTCAGAACAACAGACGTTACAGGATCAATAAAGCTTCCAGAAGGAACAGAGATGGTAATGCCTGGAGACCACATAACAATGGAAGTTGAACTTATAACACCAGTTGCTATGATGGAAGGTTTAAGATTCGCTATAAGAGAAGGCGGAAGAACAGTAGGTTCTGGCGTTGTTTCTAAGATTCTTGAGTAGAAATAATTGTTAGGACTGGGTGTAAACCCGGTCCTTTTTAAAGTAAGATAAATCTGGATATAACAAGAAATTAATTGTATATTTTTCGCTTATTATACAAAATAATTTAGTGTTGACAATAAGCTATACTTGTGATAGATTGAATTGAGTTCATATTTGCAGATTCTATTACTGCAATATTAGGAGGTGTTAAACATGAGAGTAAAGATAACACTTGCTTGTACAGAATGCAAACAAAGAAATTACAACACAACTAAGAATAAAAAGAATGATCCAGACAGAATAGAACTTCAAAAGTATTGTAAATTCTGCAAAAAGCACACATTGCATAAAGAAACAAAATAAATTTAATTAAGGATGTGAAAGTATGTCCGCTAATACTAATGTTAGCAATGTGAACAAAAATGTTAGTTCAGTTGTTAAATTTTATAGAGATGTTAAAGCAGAATTTAAGAAGATTACATGGCCAACTAAGGATGAAGTAAAAAAGACAACAGAGGTTGTTTTTGTTACTCTTGCTATATTTATCCTTATAATTTGGCTTTATGATTCAGTTTTTGGGCTTGCTTTAAAAACTATATTGAATTACCTTAAATAAAAGGAGGGAGGGACAATATCTGTCCCTTGGATTATGGCAGAAAAAGCAAGATGGTATGTAGTTCATACCTATTCAGGTTATGAGAATAAAGTAAAAGCTAATTTAGAAAAAACTATAGAAAATAGAAACTTGCAGAACCTTATATTTGATGTGCAAGTTCCTATGGAAGAAGTCGTTGAAACTAAAAACGATAAAACAAAGATAGTACAAAGAAAGAAATTTCCAGGATATGTTCTTGTTAAAATGATAATGACTGATGATTCATGGTATGTTGTAAGAAACACAAGGGGTGTAACGGGATTTGTAGGGCCTGGTTCAAAACCTGTTCCATTAACTGACGAAGAAGTTGAGTTTATGGGTATAAAAGAGCCTCTTGTAAATATTGATGTTGAAGTTGGAGAAAATGTAAAAATTACTTCAGGTCCACTTGAAAACTTTGTAGGACAAATCTTGGAAATTAACTATGAAAAAAGAAAGATTAAGGCTCTGGTTAATATGTTTGGCAGGGAAACTCCTGCAGAACTTGATTTTAACCAGATTGAAAAAATATAAGCCTTAATTTAGTAAAAGGAGGTGCAAAATATGGCTAAGAAAGTAGTAGGTATGGTTAAGTTACAGTTACCTGCAGGAAAAGCAACACCAGCACCACCAGTAGGTCCAGCACTTGGTCAGCATGGTGTTAACATTATGGGATTCTGTAAAGAGTTCAATGCTAAAACAGCTAATCAAGCAGGGCTTATAATTCCTGTAGTGATTACTGTTTATCAGGACAGATCTTTTAGTTTTATACTAAAAACACCTCCAGCTGCTGTATTGTTAAAGAAGGCTGCTGGGATTGAAAGCGGATCAGCTGTACCTAATAAGCAAAAAGTTGCTAAAGTTCCACTTTCAAAGGTTAAAGAAATAGCTGAACTTAAAATGCCAGATCTTAATGCAGGTTCACTTGATGCTGCGATAAGCATGATAAAGGGAACTGCAAGGAGTATGGGTATTGAAGTTACTGAATAATTTACCCTTAGATAGTGGGAGGTAAAAAAACCGTTAATACCACAAGGAGGTTTTAAAATGAAAAGAGGAAAGAATTATATTGAAAGTGCAAAGCTAATTGACAAAAACACATTATATTCTCCAAAAGAAGCATTAGAACTTGCAATTCAGACATCAAAGGCAAAATTTGATGAAACTATTGAATTAGCTGTAAGGCTTGGTGTTGATCCAAGACATGCTGATCAACAAGTTAGAGGTGCGGTAGTACTTCCGCATGGAACAGGTAAAAAGGTAAGAGTACTTGTATTTGCAAAAGGAGATAAGGCAAAGGAAGCAGAAGCTGCAGGAGCAGATTTTGTTGGTGCAGAAGAACTTGTTGCAAAAATACAAAATGAGAATTGGTTTGGTTTTGATGCAGTAGTTGCAACTCCAGACATGATGGGTGTAGTAGGTAGACTTGGTAAGATACTTGGACCTAAAGGCTTAATGCCAAACCCAAAATCTGGTACAGTAACATTTGATATTGCAAAAGCAATATCAGATATAAAGGCTGGTAAAGTTGAATACAGAGTTGATAAAACAGCTATAATTCACGTTCCAATTGGCAAAAGATCCTTTGGAGTTGATAAGCTTGCAGAAAACTTCCATACTTTAATGGAAGCAGTAGTTAAGGCTAAACCAGCTGCTGCAAAAGGTCAGTATATAAAGAGTGTAGTATTGTCAAGTACAATGGGACCAGGGATAAAGATTAACCCAGCTAAGGTTCTTGAATAATATTGACATATTGACCTAGCATTGATATAATTAACAAGACAACTATATAATCGAAAGCATACTGTAGACAGTAGGTGCCTCAAGGCGTAACGGGATTCCAACCTACCGAGGTTTTAGATAGTTTTATCGAAAAGACCTTTCTGTGTCTACAGGAGGTCTTTTGTTATGCGTTGAGCCCGGCAAATATTGGTGAGGAGGTGCATAAGGTGCGCAACTTACAGATAAAAGAGCAGAAGGTTAAGGAACTTACAGAGAAGTTTCAAAAAGCCCAAGCAGCGATTTTGACATCATACATCGGCATCACAGTTGAGGAAGATACTGAGTTAAGAAAGAAAATGAGAGAAGCTGGTGTTGAGTACAAAGTTGTAAAGAACACATTGACTTTAAGAGCTGCAAAGGAAGCAGGCTATTCAGAAATTGAAAAGTATCTAGTAGGTCCTGTAGCAATAGCTTTTAGCTATGATGATCCAACAGCACCTGCGAGAGTTCTTGCAAACTTTGCTGAAAATCACAAAGTTATAGAGCTTAAAGCAGGAATTGTTCAAGGACAGATATTTGATACACAACAGGTTAAAGAACTTGCAAAGATTCCACCAAGAGAAGTTCTTATTGCCAAAATACTTGGAAGCTTCAAAGCTCCATTATCAAATCTTGTTTATGTGCTTAATGCAATTAAAGAAAAGAAAGAAGCAAATGCATAATTAAAAAATTTTGGAGGTGCTAATTATGACAATAGATGAAATTTTAAAAGCCATAGAAGGTATGACTGTTTTAGAATTAAATGAACTTGTTAAAGCATGTGAAGAAAAGTTTGGAGTTAGCGCAGCAGCTCCTGTAGCAGTTGTTGGTGCAGCAGGTGCAGCAGCAGCTCCAGCAGCAGAAGAAAAGACAGAATTTGATGTAGTACTTGCATCAGCTGGTAGCGACAAGATAAAGGTTATTAAGGTAGTTAGAGAAATAACTGGACTTGGACTCAAGGAAGCTAAGGACTTAGTTGAAGGAGCTCCAAAGACACTTAAGGAAGCTGTAAGCAAGGAAGATGCTGAAGCTATAAAAGCTAAGCTTACTGAAGTAGGAGCAACAGTAGAAATAAAGTAATTCAAATAAAAACAAGTGTCCATTGAGGCACTTGTTTTTATTTTTTGAACTAAGTTTTAATTTGTATGAGAAAAAATAAACAAAATTTCAATAACAAAAGAATATTGACGATAATATAAAATAATTACTTGACACAGGATTTGCATTGTGATAACATATTAAAATGCATGAATTATGGGGTTTTATAAAAATATTTTGCCAATGAAAATTGTATATATTGATATGTTTATGTAAAGAATATAAAGATAGGTGACAGTAATTTTTAACAATAAATTATACTTTTTATTACATTGATACTAATTAACTGCTATGTAATTAGTATATAATCGGGGAAGGAACAGCCCTTTGAGCGTGGGGACACTGGCAGTTTAATTGCCTTGACCACGAAACCACACTTTAAAGGTGGGGTAGTTCACGCCATTTAACATTGCATGAGGGGTGAGTATTTAATGGTACATCCTGTTAAGGTCGGCAGGAGAGAACGAATGAGTTTCTCCAAAATCAAAGAAGTAATCGACATGCCAAATCTTATTGAGGTCCAACTTGATTCCTACAAATGGTTCTTAGAAGAAGGTCTTAAAGAAGTTTTTGATGACGTTAATCCAATTACAGATTATACAGGGAACCTCATTCTCGAGTTTATTGACTACAAGCTTGATTATGATAATATAAAATATTCAGTAGAAGAATGTAAAGAAAGAGATGCAACTTATGCTGCACCTCTTAAAGTTAAAGTAAGACTTGTAAATAAGGAAACAGGAGAGGTTAAGGAACAAGAAGTTTTCATGGGTGACTTCCCTCTTATGACAGAGCAGGGTACATTTATAATAAATGGAGCAGAGAGAGTAATAGTTAGCCAGCTTGTTAGATCTCCTGGAGCATATTATGCAGAGGCAATTGATAAATCAGGAAAGAAGCTTTATTCATCAACTTTAATTCCTAATAGAGGGGCTTGGATTGAATATGAAACGGATTCAAATGATGTAATCTATGTTAGAATTGATAGAACAAGAAAATTGCCTCTTACTGTTTTTATAAGGGCATTAGGCTTTGGTGTTGATTATGAAATCCTTCAGTTTTTTGGTGAAGAGGATCATTTAAAGGCTACTTTAGAGAGAGATAATACAAAAACCGTCGAGGAAGGTCTTTTAGAAATATATAAAAGATTAAGACCGGGTGAGCCGCCAACGGTTGAAAGTGCTACAACCCTTATTGAAGGTCTGTTTTTTGATCCTAAAAGATACGATTTGTCAAGAGTTGGAAGATATAAATTCAATAAAAAATTAGCATTAGCTAATAGAATTGCAGGACAGATTGCAGCAGATACTATTGCTAATCCCATTACAGGGGAAATATTTGTTGAAGCAGGACAAAAAATTGATAGAGATACTGCAGTAAAGATCCAAAATGCCGGTATAAACATTGTTGATGTTATTGTTGAAGGCAAAAATATAAGGGTAATAGGTAACAACTTTGTTGATATACATAAGCTTGGTTTACCTTATGATTTATCTGATCTTAATATAAAAGAAATGGTACATTATCCCACATTGAAAGCTATTCTTGATGAATTTTCAAATGAAGATGATATTAAAGATGCAATAAGACAAAGAATAAATCAGCTTATACCAAAACATATTATAAAAGACGATATATATGCATCTATAAGTTATTGTATGGGCTTGTTTTATGGAATTGGCTATGTAGACGATATTGATCATCTTGGAAATAGAAGATTAAGGTCTGTTGGTGAGCTCTTACAAAATCAATTTAGAATAGGTCTTTCAAGAATGGAGAGAGTTGTTAAAGAGAGAATGACCATACAGGATCTCGATGTTGCTACTCCACAAGCACTTATTAATATAAGACCAGTTGCGGCTGCAATTAAAGAGTTTTTTGGAAGTTCGCAGCTCTCCCAGTTTATGGACCAGACTAATCCACTATCAGAGCTTACACATAAGAGAAGATTGTCTGCTCTTGGACCTGGAGGACTTTCAAGAGAAAGAGCAGGTTTCGAAGTTAGAGACGTTCATATATCCCATTATGGTAGAATGTGTCCAATAGAAACTCCAGAAGGACCAAATATAGGTCTTATAAACTCCCTTGCAACTTATGCAAAGGTAAATGAATACGGATTTATTGAGGCACCTTACAGAGTAGTTGATAAGAAAAATGGAATTGTTACAGATAAAGTATTATATCTTACTGCAGATGAAGAAGATCAATATATTATTGCACAGGCAAATGAACCTGTTGATGAAAACGGAAAGTTTATTGATAAAAGAGTTACAGCAAGAGCAAAGGAAGAAATAGTTGTTGTTTCACCAGAAGAAGTTGACCTTATGGATGTATCATCAAAACAAATAGTTTCTGTTGCAACTGCTATGATTCCATTCCTTGAAAATGATGATGCTAACCGTGCTTTAATGGGTTCAAACATGCAGCGTCAGGCTGTTCCTCTTATAAAACCTGAAGCTCCAATAGTTGGAACAGGTATAGAGCATAAGGCTGCAAAGGATTCAGGTATAATTCCAATTGCAAAAAATGATGGTACAGTTGTAAAAGTTGCTGGAGATATAATACAGATAAGACGAGATGAAGATGGTAGAATAGATACTTATAAACTTTTAAAGTTTAAACGTTCAAACCAAGGAACTTGTATTAATCAAAGACCTATTGTAAATGAAGGAGATAGAGTTAAAAAGGGAGACATAATAGCTGATGGTCCATCAATTGACCAAGGAGAAATTGCACTTGGTAGAAACATATTAATAGGTTTTATGACTTGGGAAGGTTATAATTACGAGGATGCTATTTTAATATCAGAGCAGCTTGTGATGGACGATGTGTTTACATCTATTCATATAGAAGAATATGAATGTGAAGCAAGAGACACAAAGCTTGGTCCAGAAGAGATAACGAGAGATATTCCTAATGTTGGTGAAGATGCACTTAGAGATCTTGATGAAAGAGGTATTATAAGGATAGGTGCAGAAGTTAGGGCAGGAGATATACTTGTCGGTAAGGTTACTCCTAAAGGAGAAACTGAGCTTACTGCTGAAGAAAGGCTTTTAAGAGCGATATTTGGAGAAAAAGCAAGGGAAGTTAGAGATACATCTCTTAGAGTTCCTCATGGAGAAGCAGGAATAATAGTTGATGTTAAGATATTTACAAGAGAAAATGGCGATGAATTGCCTCCAGGGGTTAATGAACTTGTAAGAGTTTATATTGCTCAAAAAAGAAAAATATCTGTAGGAGATAAGATGGCAGGTCGTCATGGAAATAAGGGTGTTATCTCAAGAGTGCTTCCAGTTGAAGATATGCCTTTCATGCCAGATGGAAGACCTCTTCAGATAGTTTTAAATCCTCTTGGTGTTCCGTCACGTATGAATATAGGTCAGGTTTTAGAGGTACATCTTGGTCTTGCTGCAAGCAGGCTTGGATGGCATGTTGCAACACCTGTATTTGATGGCGCAACAGAGGATGATATACAAGAATGTTTAAAGATGGCAGGAGTAGAACCAGATGGTAAGATGCTTCTCTTTGATGGAAGAACTGGTGAAGCTTTTGATAATAGAGTTACTGTTGGATATATGTATATATTAAAACTTGCACATCTTGTTGACGATAAGATACATGCAAGATCTACAGGTCCATACTCCCTTGTAACCCAGCAGCCTCTTGGTGGTAAAGCACAATTTGGAGGTCAAAGGTTTGGAGAAATGGAAGTTTGGGCAATTGAAGCTTATGGTGCAGCTTATACTCTTCAAGAGATATTAACAGTTAAGTCTGATGATGTTGTAGGACGTGTTAAAACTTATGAGGCTATTGTTAAAGGTGAAAATATTCCAGAGCCTGGAGTTCCAGAATCCTTTAAGGTGCTTATTAAAGAGCTTCAGTCCCTCTGCCTTGATGTAAAAGTTTTAACTGATGATAAGAAGGAAATAATGATTAAAGAAGATATTGAGGATGATCTTGATGATATAGAGGCAACTATGGAAGGAAGGGATATGTTACCACTTCCAACTGTTCCTGAAGCAGAAGAAATTGAACAGTATGACGATATATTAGAGGATGAGGAAGAAGAAATTAATATCGAAGACCTCGCTGATATGGATGTAGAACCGGATTTTGAAGAGGGATTGGAAGAGTTTGATGATTTTGATGATAAAGAATAAATTATGAAGGGAGGATGTCTCCTTGTTTGAACTAAATAATTTTGATTCAATTCAAATTGGGCTTGCTTCTCCTGAAAAAATTAGAGAATGGTCAAAAGGAGAGGTTAAAAAACCTGAAACTATAAATTATAGGACCTTAAAACCAGAAAAAGATGGCCTTTTCTGTGAAAGGATATTTGGTCCTATAAAGGACTGGGAATGCCATTGTGGTAAATATAAAAGAGTAAGATATAAGGGTATTGTTTGTGACAGATGTGGTGTTGAAGTCACAAAATCGAAAGTAAGACGTGAGAGAATGGGGCATATTGAACTTGCAGCCCCTGTTTCCCATATATGGTACTTTAAGGGGATACCGTCAAGAATGGGACTAATTCTTGATATGTCCCCAAGAGCTCTTGAGAAAGTATTATATTTTGCAGCCTATGTTGTAATTGATCCTAAGGAAACAGGCCTTATTAAAAAGCAGCTTTTAAGTGATAAGGAATATAGAGAAGCTGTTGATAAATATGGTTATGATTCCTTTAAAGCTGGAATGGGTGCAGAAGCTATAAAAGAGCTTCTACAGGAAATTGATCTTGAAAAACTTTCAAAGGAGCTTCGCAATGAACTTGAGAATAGTACAGGGCAGAAGAAGGTTAGAACAATAAGAAGGCTTGAGGTTGTTGAAGCTTTTAGAAAGTCAGGAAATAGACCAGAGTGGATGATTCTTGATGTTATACCTGTTATACCTCCAGATTTAAGACCAATGGTTCAGCTTGATGGAGGAAGGTTTGCAACTTCTGATCTTAATGATTTGTATAGAAGAGTTATAAATAGAAACAACAGATTAAAAAGGCTACTTGATCTTGGAGCCCCAGATATAATCGTTAGAAATGAAAAAAGAATGCTTCAGGAGGCAGTAGATGCTCTTATAGACAATGGAAGACGTGGAAGACCAGTTACAGGACCAGGTAATAGGCCTTTAAAGTCACTTTCAGATATGCTTAAAGGTAACAGGGAAGATTCCGTCAGAATCTCCTTGGAAAGCGTGTTGATTACTCAGGACGTTCAGTTATAGTAGTTGGACCAGAACTTAAGATGTATCAATGCGGTCTTCCAAAGGAAATGGCCCTTGAGCTTTTTAAGCCTTTTGTAATGAAAAGACTTGTTGATAAAGGTATAGCTCATAATATAAAAAATGCAAAGAGGATGGTTGAAAGGATAAACAATCAAGTATGGGATATACTTGAAGAAGTAATACAAGACCATCCAGTACTTTTAAACCGTGCTCCTACTCTTCATAGACTTGGTATTCAAGCTTTCCAGCCTGTTCTTGTTGAAGGAAGGGCTATTAAGCTTCATCCTCTTGTATGTACTGCCTATAATGCTGACTTTGATGGAGACCAGATGGCAGTCCATGTTCCTCTTTCAGTTGAAGCTCAAGCCGAAGCAAGATTTTTAATGCTTGCAGCTCACAACATATTAAAGCCTTCCGATGGAAAGCCAGTTACTGTTCCAACACAGGATATGGTTCTTGGGTCCTACTACTTAACAAGTGTTAAAGAAGGAGAGATAGGAGAAGGAAAATACTTCTCATCTCCAGAAGAGGCAATATTGGCGTATCAGCTTAAGGAATTAGGGCTTCATGCTCAAATTCATGTAAAGATAACAAAAGAAGTAAATGGTGAAGTTAAATCTAAGATTATAAAAACAACAGTTGGAAAGATAATATTTAATGAAGCAATACCTCAAGATCTTGGATTTGTTGATAGAAGCAATCCTGAAAATGAATTAGAGCTTGAAATAGACTTCCTTGTTGATAAAAAACAATTGAGTAAGATAGTTGAAAGAGTGTATAAGAAGCATGGACCAACTCAAACAGCAATAACTCTTGATAAAATAAAATCATTAGGCTACCATTACTCAACAATAGGTGCCCTTACTGTTTCAGTTTCTGATATGGAGATTCCAAAGATAAAGGAACAGCTTCTTGCAGAAGCTGATGCAGCAATTGATAATATACAAAGGATGTTCAGACGTGGTTTCATATCTGAAGAAGAAAGATATGAAAGAGTTATAGACACATGGACAAAAACTACAGAAAAAGTTACAGATGCTCTAATGGATAACCTTGATAGATTTAATCCTATATTTATGATGGCTCATTCGGGTGCCCGTGGTTCAAAAAATCAGATAAGACAGCTTTGTGGTATGAGAGGTCTTATGGCAAATCCTTCAGGTAGGATTATAGAGCTTCCAATAAAAGCAAGTTTCCGTGAAGGGTTAAACGTTCTTGAATACTTTATATCAACTCATGGAGCAAGAAAAGGTCTTGCCGATACGGCACTTAGAACTGCGGATTCAGGTTATCTAACAAGAAGGCTTGTTGACGTATCACAAGATACCATTGTAAGAGAAGAAGATTGTGGAACTACTGATGGTTCTTATGTTGAAGAAATAAGAGAAGGAAATGAAGTCATTGAAAGTCTAAAGGATAGGCTTATTGGAAGATATACAGCAGAGGATGTAAGACATCCAGAAACAGGGGAAATACTTATTGCGGCTAATGAGTACATTGATGAAGATAGATATTCATTAATTGAAAAAGCAGGTATTACAAGAGTTAAAATAAGAACTGTATCTACATGTAAAACAAGATATGGAGTATGCTCAAAATGCTATGGAATGGATATGGCAACAGGCAAAAAAGTTAGCATAGGAGAGCCCGTAGGAATAATTGCAGCTCAGTCAATAGGGGAGCCAGGTACACAGCTTACAATGAGAACATTCCATACAGGTGGAGTTGCTGGTGCAGATATTACACAAGGTCTTCCAAGAGTTGAAGAGCTTTTTGAAGCAAGAAAGCCTAAGGGACTTGCAATAATAAGTGAAGTTGCAGGAACTGTGAAAGTTACAGAGGATAGAAGGAAAAAGCTTGTTAGCGTCATAACAGATACTGGAGAAGAAAAAGTTTATCAAATACCTTATGGATCAAGGTTAAAAGTTTATGATGGTCAAAAGATAGAAGCTGGAGATATTATTACAGAAGGTTCAGTTAATCCTCATGATATACTAAGAATAAAAGGTGTTGAAGGCGTAAGATCATATCTTATTGCTGAAGTTCAAAAGGTTTACAGACTTCAGGGTGTTGATATAAATGATAAGCATCTTGAGATTATCATAAAGCAGATGCTAAGAAAAGTTAAAGTTGAAGACCAAGGTGATACAGATCTTCTGCCAGGCAGCTTAGTTGATATATTTGAATTTAATGAAGAAAACAGGAAAGCAGAAGAGGCTGGACTAAGAAAGGCAACTGGAAAAATAGCATTACTTGGAATAACAAAGGCAGCCCTTGCAACAGATTCTTTCCTATCTGCTGCATCTTTCCAAGAAACTACAAGGGTACTTACAGATGCAGCTATAAAAGGAAAGACAGATCCTTTAGTAGGACTAAAGGAAAATGTAATAATTGGTAAACTTGTTCCTGCAGGTTCTGGAATGACAAGATATAATAGCATAAGAGTAGTATCTGAAGATGATGAATGTGCTCAAGATTTAATACAAGAATAACAATGATTATATTGACACTATAGCTTATTAATGTTAAAATTCATTTTGTGTAATTATGAGAGTAAAGCTTATGGCTTTACTCATCATAATTTTAATTATGTTAAACCTTTTGTAAAGGGGTGGGACAATGACAGGGAAGATCCCAGGCAAAAGGGTTGTTGGAGTTAAACAAACGACAAAAGCTGTAAAAAGTGGTTCTGCCAAAATAGTTTATATAGCAAAGGATGCTGATGAAAAACTTGTTAAGCCACTTATTGATCTTTGCGTTCAAAACAATGTTGAGATAACTTATGTTCCAACAATGGAGAAATTAGGATCTCTATGCTGTATAAATGTTGGGGCAGCAGCAGCTTGTGTTGTAAAGGAATGATATAAAGCTAATGCTTTATATATTTGCCATTATATGGAAGGAGGTGCACATATGCCAACTATTAATCAGTTAGTAAGAAATGGTAGACAAAAGCTTGAAGAAAAATCAAAATCACCAGCGTTAAAAGGATCACCTCAAAAAAGAGGAGTATGTACAGTTGTTAAAACTACTACACCAAAGAAGCCAAACTCAGCTTTAAGAAAGATTGCCAGAGTTAGACTTGTTAATGGTGTTGAAGTAACTGCTTACATTCCAGGTGAAGGACATAACCTTCAAGAACATAGTGTTGTTCTTATAAGAGGGGGCAGGGTTAAAGACTTGCCAGGTGTTAGATACCATATCATAAGAGGTACACTTGATTGTGCTGGTGTTGCTAACAGAAAACAACAAAGATCAAAATATGGTGCAAAGAGACCAAAGAAGTAATAGCAAATATTTGTATGCAAATTAAAAGTTGGTGCTGTGTGCAATGCAATGAAAATAACGTTAAGTTAAATAGATTTTGCATTAACAGAGCACTTTGCGGCTAATGCCGAGTACCGATGAACTTAAATTTTTGTTAAGGAGGGAAGTAAAGTGCCAAGAAAAGGTAATGTTCCAAAGAGAGATGTTCTTCCTGATCCAATATATGGCAGCAAAGTTGTTACTAAACTTATAAATAAGATTATGTGGGACGGGAAAAAAGGAGTAGCTCAGAAGGTTTGCTATGAAGCCTTCGATATTATAAGAGAAAAGTCAGGTAAGGATCCTCTTGAAGTTTTTGAAACAGCTATGAATAATGTAATGCCTCTTCTTGAAGTTAAAGCAAGAAGAATTGGTGGAGCCACATATCAGGTTCCAGTAGAAGTTAGAGCTGATAGAAGACAGACTCTTGGTATAAGATGGCTAGTTGATGCAGCAAGAAATAGAGGAGAAAGATATATGAGAGAAAGGCTTGCAGCTGAAATTCTTGATGCTTCAAATAACACAGGAGCAGCTGTTAAGAAGAAAGAAGATACTCATAAGATGGCAGAAGCTAATAAGGCATTTGCTCATTATAGATGGTAATAATATTTGTTAATCTACCCTAAATGCACGGCATTTAGGGTAGATTAACAAAAATGTTGTAATAATTGAAGGGAGGAAGCAGAGTGCCTAGGCAATTTCCGTTAGAAAAAGTAAGAAACATTGGAATAATGGCACATATAGATGCAGGTAAAACAACTACAACAGAACGTATATTGTTTTATACTGGTAAAACGTATAAAATAGGAGAAGTTCATGAAGGCGCAGCAACGATGGACTGGATGGAGCAAGAACAGGAAAGAGGTATAACAATTACTTCAGCGGCAACTACATGTCAATGGAGAGACTGTAGGATAAACATAATTGATACGCCGGGGCACGTAGACTTTACAGTTGAAGTTGAAAGATCACTTCGTGTTTTAGACGGTGCAGTTGCTGTATTTTGTGCAAAGGGTGGAGTTGAGCCACAGTCTGAAACTGTTTGGAGACAGGCAGATAAATACCATGTTCCAAGAATAGCTTATGTTAATAAGATGGATATAATGGGAGCTGACTTTTATAACGTTATAAAAATGATGAAGGAAAGACTTGGAGCTAATCCAGTACCACTTCAGCTTCCAATAGGAAAAGAAGATACCTTTAGAGGTATCGTTGATCTTGTTAAAAATAAAGCGATAATATATGTTGATGATCTTGGAACAACTTCAGAAGAGACAGATGTTCCAGAGGATATGAAGGATTTAGTTGAAGAATATAGGCTCAGCCTAATAGAAAAAGTTGCAGAAACAGACGAAGAGCTTATGATGAAGTATCTCGAAGGTGAAGAATTAACTGTAGAAGAACTAAAAAATGGTATAAGGAAGGCTACAATATCAGGAGAAATGGTTCCTGTTGTATGTGGATCTTCATATAAGAATAAAGGCGTTCAGCCAATGCTTGATGCAGTAGTTGACTATCTTCCATCTCCAATAGACATTGGTGCTGTAAAAGGATTAGATCCGGATACACATGAAGAAGCAGAAAGACAGCCAAGCGACGATGAACCTTTTTCAGCTCTTGCTTTTAAGATAATGGTTGATCCTTTTGTAGGAAAGCTTGCATTTACAAGAATATATTCTGGAGTTTTAACTACAGGTTCTTATGTATTCAATTCTACAAAGAATAAGAGAGAAAGAATTGGTAGAATTGTTAGAATGCATGCAAACAAGAGGGAAGAAATAGATGAAGCAAGAGCAGGAGACATTATTGCACTTGTTGGCTTAAAAGATACAATAACAGGTGATACCCTATGTGATGCTGATAAGCCAATAATACTTGAAAAGATGGAATTCCCAGAACCAGTTATTCATATAGCAATTGAGCCAAAGACAAAGGCTGGTCAGGAAAAGATGGGTATAGCGCTTGCTAAACTAGCTGAAGAAGACCCAACTTTTAGAACTTATACAGATCAAGAAACAGGTCAGACAATAATTGCAGGTATGGGAGAACTTCATCTTGAAATAATAGTTGATAGACTCTTAAGAGAGTTTAAAGTTGAATGCAATGTTGGTAATCCTCAGGTTGCATATAAAGAAACTATTAGAAAACAAGTTAAGGCTGAAGGTAAGTTTGTAAGACAATCTGGTGGTCGTGGTCAGTACGGTCACTGCTGGATTGAAGTTATTCCTCAAGAAAGAGGAAAGGGATATGAATTTGTTAATAATATAGTTGGTGGAGTAATTCCAAAGGAATATATACCAGCTATTGATAATGGAATTCAAGAAGCTATGACTAGTGGTGTTGTTGCAGGATATCCTGTTATAGATGTTAAAGTAGTACTTTTTGATGGATCATACCATGAAGTAGACTCTTCTGAAATGGCATTTAAGATTGCAGGTTCAATGGCATTTAAGAATGCTATGCAAAAAGCAGATCCAGTACTTCTTGAACCTATAATGAAGGTTGAAGTTACAGTTCCTGAAGAATATATGGGAGATGTAATGGGCGACCTTAACTCAAGAAGAGGAAGAATCGAAGGTATGGAACCAAGAGGAAGTGCACAAGTAATAAGAGCACATGTGCCACTTGCAGAGATGTTTGGATATGCAACTACACTAAGATCAAAGACACAGGGTAGAGGAGTCTTCGTAATGCAGATAAGCCATTATGAAGAAGTTCCTGCAAGCATTCAAAGCAAAATCGTTGAAGGGAAAAAACAATAATTAAATGCTAAAGTGAAATAAAGGAGGAATATAAAAATGGCAAAGGAGCATTTTACCAGGACGAAGCCACACGTAAACATAGGGACAATAGGACACGTAGACCATGGTAAGACAACATTAACAGCAGCAATAACATTAGTATTATCAACTTATGGAAAAGCAAAAGTAATGAAATATGACGAAATAGATAAGGCACCAGAAGAAAGAGAAAGAGGAATAACAATAAACACAGCACACGTAGAATACGAAACAGATACAAGACACTATGCACACGTTGACTGTCCAGGACACGCAGACTACGTAAAGAACATGATAACAGGGGCAGCACAGATGGACGGAGCAATACTTGTAGTTAGTGCAGCAGATGGTCCAATGCCACAGACAAGAGAGCACATACTACTTGCAAGACAGGTAGGGGTACCATATATAGTAGTATTCATGAACAAGGCAGATATGGTAGATGACCCAGAACTTATAGAACTTGTTGAAATGGAATTAAGAGATCTTCTTAATGAATATGAATTTCCAGGAGATGATACTCCAATAGTAGTAGGATCAGCATTAAAGGCACTTGAATGTGGATGTGGAAAGAGAGAATGTGAATGGTGTGGAAAGATATTACAGCTTATGGACACAGTAGATAGCTACATTCCAACACCAGAAAGACAAAAGGATAAGCCATTCTTAATGCCAGTAGAAGATGTATTCACAATAACAGGAAGAGGAACAGTTGCAACAGGAAGAGTAGAAAGCGGAGTATTAAAGGTAGGAGACGAAGTAGAAATAGTAGGACTTACAGAAGAGAAGAAGAAGACAGTAGTAACAGGAGTAGAAATGTTCAGAAAGATACTTGACCAAGCAGAAGCAGGAGACAACATAGGAGCACTCTTAAGAGGAGTAACAAGGGATGAAATAGAAAGAGGACAGGTTTTAGCAAAACCAGGTTCAATACATCCACATAAGAAATTCGAAGGACAGGTATACGTATTAAAGAAAGAAGAAGGTGGAAGACATACACCATTCTTCAATGGATACAGACCACAGTTCTACTTCAGAACAACAGACGTTACAGGATCAATAAAGCTTCCAGAAGGAACAGAGATGGTAATGCCTGGAGACCACATAACAATGGAAGTTGAACTTATAACACCAGTTGCTATGATGGAAGGTTTAAGATTCGCTATAAGAGAAGGCGGAAGAACAGTAGGTTCTGGCGTTGTTTCTAAGATTCTTGAGTAATAATCAGGGGAGGGTAATCCTCCCTTGTATTTTGGTTCTATGTCAATAGTTGGGGTGGGCATTTTATTCAAATGCCTGCCCTTGCTAATTTTCAAGAAGTTTTAACGAATTAAAGAAAGTGAATCAAAAATTCTCTAAAAATGGGCATAACAAAAAGACCAAACTAATGTTGGTTTTTGAAAAATAGAGTACAGTAATCAATTACTTGCAACAATGCAGAATTCTATTTCTAAACCTGTTAAAATTTCTGAACCCAAACGCATTTCTTTTAATAACTTTAATCTTGTTGTTAAAACCTTCAACACATCCATTCGTATAAGGAACATCAAAGGAATTAACTATTTCCTTAAACCACCTGCTTAAAGTTTCTGCACATGAAATATATTCTTTTATACCGCTTTTTCTTGCTATCTCAATCCATTCCTTTAGTAATATTTTTGCTTCAGAAGCAGACCTTGCATCTGAAATTTTGTAAAAGGATTCCTTAAGGTAATGGGCATGTCTTAATTCATCATTGTATAAAAGCATAATTTCAAGTTGTCTCTTAGAGTCTTCATCTAAGGAATCTTTTCTAGCAAGAATGAGTTTTCGACTTTTTTTGTAATATCGCCTTAGTTTCTTATCCATATTCTTTTGAATGCGCTTTCTAACGTTTTCTATAGCCCAGGTGTTGTAGCGCATAAAGTGGAACTTATCTATGATGATAGTTGCATTTTTAAAGT
The DNA here is from genome assembly GCF_006016075.1 of Caloramator sp. E03. Lineage (NCBI taxonomy): Bacteria > Bacillati > Bacillota > Clostridia > Eubacteriales > Clostridiaceae > Caloramator > Caloramator sp. E03. Next base: position 1,847,228 of record NZ_CP040093.1, read on the forward strand.
ATGTTTTAGCAATGTCAGCATATTGACTCCACATATCAATAACTACATATTTTACCTTATCCCTGTTTTTAAAATTTCTAAAGTAATCCGAAAGGATATGAAATCGTCTATCTTTAATAATATCAATTACTTTATGATTAACAGGATCAACTAATATACAGTGATATTTTGAGCCACCAGAATTACCTTTAAATTCATCAATAGATATAACTTCAGGCAAAGAATACGCAGTATAACTAACAGTATCAAAAATGCGTTTTACAGTATGGGTGGAAACATTGGCTTTTAAGGAAACATGCTTCATGCTATTAACATTAGATAGTTCGTTAATTATGAAGAAAGATAAGCGGTTTGTCATTCTATGATAGCGTGGAAGAAAATCTAGCTTTTCATAAAAGCGCTTACCGCATTCTGAGCATACTAATCTCCTTTTTCTAAGAATGATAAAAGTTTTTTTAAACTGAATGGGTACATCTTTAATTCTTTGTTTTCTGTAATCATGAACTTTAGATGTAGTATAGCCACAAACTGGACAAACATGTGGTTTCTTTTTAGTTTCAACAAATATCTCAATAAAATCATCTTTATTAACAACGTTTTTTACAAAAACATCTTTTAAGTTTAGTAAATTGTTGATAAAATTATACTTAAGCACTTTATTGGATGCCTCCTTTCTAAAATTTTGTTTTGGTTAATTTTATTTTAGCAAAGTTGGCATCTGAATAAAGTGCTTTTTTCTATTTAAATAAAAATGTTGAGGTTTACCACCCCAACATTTATTATAGAACCTGTATTTTTACAATAAATTAATATATTGCTATTGTATTTTTTTAAATAATATCTCATCTTTGACAGTTGCGCGAAGCAAAAAGCCTGTAGAACCATTGAATATCAAGGGCTCTCAGACTTTTATACTTTTCAAAAAAGTGAACAATGTTTTTTATTTTTTCGTGTCTTTAAAAATTTTCTTCATTTGTTTCATATTAATTATTTGATAATCCGTTCTAAAGCCAAATTTGTCATGTAAATCATCTGTAAAATCGGTCCTTGTATATATTGGAATATAGCCCTCATTCTTAATCTCATAAAAATTCATTTCTCTAAGTCCTGATATAATATCGCTACACGTATATTTTTCTGAAAGCTTTTTTTCTAATAGCCTATATATCATCAGGGAAATGAAACAAGTTGTAAAATGCGCTTTTATTCTATCATCTCTTCTTAAATATACTGGTCTTGCCTTAAACTCTGATTTCATAATACGGAAGGACTCTTCTATTTCCCAACGCCTTCTATTAATTTTTATAATTGCGGCAGCATCATCACTTATATTTGTACATACTGCGTAAAAACCATCATACATTGCCTCTTGTGCTATTAAATCAGCATTAATGCTGTATAATTCTTTTTCAGCTACTTCACCGTCAGGTGTGCAGTGAGTCTTTGAAATAAAGCGTTTGTAATCATTAGCATTACATTTCTTCAATTTTGTAGGATTGGTATCAATAACCTCTTGAGCTCTCTCTATTTGGTTACCTCTTATAGTTCTTTGATAGTTTCTATATTTCAAGGAAAATGTTACAATAAGTTTTTGTTCAAGCCCGTCTTCTTTTATCCAGCGTTCCTTATAAAAAATTTTATTAATATCTGTTTCTTCGTCAATTTCGTTTAAATTATATACTTTGTCTGAATCGCTAAGATGCCATCCTTTGGGGTCTAACGCCCATTCTTTTAAATGTGATTTTAATTTTTTAATAGATTGTGTAGTAATAAAAGCTCGATTTTGTATATTATTAAATTTTCTGTTTGCTGTAGATGCAAGCCCTGCATCTGTACAAATGATAAATTTTGAAAGCCCAAATTCGGATATAATTTTTTGCTCTAAAGGTTTTAAAGTTACTTGTTCATTAGTATTACCTTTGTTTATACAAAATGCAAGGGGGATGCCGTCTCCATCCATGAAAAGTCCCATTTGAACAATTGGATTGGGTCTATGTTCCTTCGATACTCCATACTGTTTTAATCCTTCTTCCTGTTCAATTTCAAAGAAATAGTTGGTGCAGTCATAATAGAGAACTCCTTTATTACGATTGCAAACTTTAAGACTGTTCTTATATAATTCTGACTGAATAAAATCTGTTTCTTCTGAAATTACTTCTAAAGCTCTATAAATATGCTGAAGCTCAAAATCAGGCTGCTCAATAAATTTTTTTGATAGTTCGTATGTAGCAAGCTTAGATGATGGATAAATAATTCTTGCATAAATTAATCTTGATAGTATTGAATTTAGATTAAAATTAAATTTATGTTTATCCGAAATATTTTTACAGATATTTTGCAGCCCAAGCTCGTTATATATTTTTTGTAAAAACAAGTAACTACCATTAAAAGTATGCTGTTCGTCTTTGTTAATTTGTTTAACAGGCGAGTATTTTACTAATATTTCTCTTTTCTCTTCTTTTTCTTTTCTATTTAACTCTTCAACGTACCTCTTCCCCCATTCTATAGGGTCTTGTCCGTTTAGTTTTTTTAAAAGTTCATCATAAGTGCCAAGCTTCTCAACTACTTTTGAAGTACGATTGCCTTTTTCATAAACAGATTTAACTACGTATAAGGATGCTGCATTTTTTGATTTAACAATTTGTAATCTCATTTTTTCACATCTCTTCATATATTTATATCTATATTATAACACATTGTTACACATTGTGCACTATAAAAATTTAAAATTTGACAAAAAAATAAGCCTATATCAAGGCTTTAAGGCACTTTTTTTGTCTTGCAACTGTCAAAGACCCGAACAGTAGGTTCTGGCGTTGTTTCTAAGATTCTTGAGTAATAATCAGGGGAGGGTAATCCTCCCTTGTATTTTTACAATAAATTAATATATTGCTATTGTATTTTTTTAAATAATATTGTAAAATATAAGAGTTGTAAAGTGCTTGGACTGCGATGATGCAAGAGGTTGCCGTAATTCGGGGAATTCTTGCGGAGAATGTCCGGATCATAGAATCGGGCGACGAAGGTTCTGCACTATTTATGTTTGTGTTTAAAGCTAAGGATACACCCGGAATAGTGTACAGAACAGCTTTCGTCGTGCGTAGTAAAAATAAAGCGTGCGATGAAAAGGAGGGTAAGTTTTATGGCAAAACAAAAAATCAGAATTAAATTAAAAGCATTCGATCATAATTTACTTGATGCTTCAGCTCAAAAGATAGTTGAAACTGCGAAAAAGACTGGTGCTAATGTTTCAGGTCCAGTTCCACTACCAACAGAAAAGGATGTAGTTACAATCTTAAGAGCTGTTCACAAGTATAAGGATTCAAGAGAACAGTTTGAAATAAGAACACATAAGAGACTTATTGACATATTGAATCCAACTCAAAAGACGGTTGATTCATTAATGAAGCTTGATTTGCCAGCTGGCGTAGATATTGAAATCAAATTATAATCACTTATTATGAATGCAGTTAATGCATTCCGCTAATAATTTGAGGAGGTGCACAATATGAAAAAGGCTATCGTTGGAAGAAAATTAGGAATGACACAGATTTTTAATGAAGAAGGAAAGGTTGTTCCAGTAACAGTTATTGAAGCAGGCCCTAATATTGTTATTCAAAAGAAAACAGTTGAAACAGATGGATATAATGCTGTTAAAATAGGGTTTGGTGATATAAGAGAGAAGCTTTTAAATAAACCCGTTAAAGGTCAGTTTGAAAAGGCCAATGTAAAGTATAAGAGGTTTATAAAAGAATTAAGGCTTGATGATATATCTGGTCTTGAGGTTGGAAGTGAGATAAAAGCAGATGTATTTCAGGCAGGAGACAAAGTTGATGTTACAGGCACATCAAAAGGAAAAGGGTTCCAAGGCGTTATAAAGAGATGGAATGCCAACAGAGGACCAATGTCTCACGGTTCAAAATATCACAGAGCTGTAGGTTCAATGGGTGCGTCATCATTCCCATCAAGAACCTTCAAGAATAAGAAAATGCCAGGACATATGGGAAATGCTAAGTCTACAATATTAAATCTTGAAGTTGTTAAAGTTGATGCGGAAAGAAATTTAATACTTATTAAAGGAGCAGTTCCAGGACCAAAGAAAGGCTTAGTAATTATCAGAGATTCCGTTAAGGCTTAATTTTGGTGGAAAGGAGGATGTAAAATGCCTAAAGTAGCTTTATATAATATGAATGCACAGCAGGTTGGAGAGATAGAACTTTCCGATGCGATATTTGGTGTTGAAGTTAATAAAGAAGCAATGCATCAGGTTGTTAAGATGCAGCTTGCAAATAAGAGACAGGGTACACAATCAGCATTAACAAGAGCTGAGGTTAGTGGAGGTGGCATAAAGCCATGGAGACAGAAGGGAACAGGTAGAGCAAGACAAGGTTCTATAAGAGCGCCTCAGTGGACTCATGGAGGAGTTGTATTTGCTCCAAAGCCAAGAGATTACAGTTATACAGTACCAAAGAAAATTAAAAGACTTGCATTAAAGTCAGCATTATCATCAAAGGTTCAAGAAAATCAAATTATAGTTCTTGATGAACTTAAACTTGATGTTCCTAAAACAAAAGTTATAGCTGAAATGCTTGAAAAATTCAATGCTTGCAAAACTTTAATTGTTGTTAAAGATTCAGATGAAGTTTTATACAAATCTGTTAGGAATATTGAAGGTGCTCATATACTTCCAGTAAATAATTTAAACGTATATGACATATTAAAGTACGAGAAGTTTATAATAACAAAAGATGCAGCTTCTAAAGTTGAGGAGGTGTACGCATAATGAAACTTACAAATTATGATATAATTCTAAGGCCAGTAATAACAGAAAAATCTATGGCTCAAATGTCAGATAGGCAATACACCTTCTTGGTTCATAAAGATGCCAACAAGTCAATGATTAAGAAAGCTGTAGAAGAAATATTTGGAGTAAATGTTGAAGATGTTAAAACATTGAACTATGAAGGCAAAGTTAAGAGAGTCGGAGTTCATGTTGGAAGAAGAGCTGACTATAAAAAGGCTATTGTAAAGCTTACTGCAAACAGCAAATCTATAGAGTTCTTTGAGGGATTTAATGCATAATTTAGATAGATAAAAAGCTGTTATTGACGATATGTCAGATAAGCGTAGAAAAGGAGGGAACAGTAATGGGTATAAAACAATATAAACCAACTTCTCCTGGAAGAAGAGGTATGTCAGTATTAACCTTTGAAGAAATAACTAAAAAGGAACCTGAAAAATCATTAGTTATAACACTAAAAAAGAATTCCGGAAGAAACTCTTATGGAAGAATAACTGTTCGCCACAGAGGTGGTGGAGCTAAGATAAAATATAGAATTATAGATTTTAAGAGAGATAAGGATGGTATTCCTGCAAAGGTTACTGCAATAGAATATGATCCAAATAGAACAGCATTTATAGCACTTTTAACTTACGTTGATGGTGAAAAGAGATATATAATAGCACCAGATACTTTAAAAGTTGGAGATACAGTAATATCAGGTGAAACAGCAGATATTAAAGTTGGTAATGCATTACCTTTAAAGAATATCCCTGTTGGTACTATGATACACAACATTGAGCTTTATCCTGGAAAAGGAGGCCAGCTTGTAAGAGCTGCTGGTGGTGCTGCACAGCTTATGGCAAAAGAAGGAGACTATGCACAGGTTAGACTTCCAAGCGGTGAAGTTAGATTAGTAAGACTTGATTGTAAAGCCACTATTGGTATAGTAGGAAACTTAAATTACGAACTTATCAATTGGGGTAAAGCAGGTAGAATAAGACATAAAGGTATAAGACCTACAGTTAGAGGTTCTGTAATGAACCCAGTTGACCATCCACACGGTGGTGGTGAAGGTAAGTCACCAATAGGACATCCAGGACCACTTACTCCATGGGGTAAACCAACTCTTGGATATAAGACAAGAAAACATCATAAGTATTCAGATAAGTTTATAGTAAAGAGAAGAAAGTAGTAAGGGGGCAGGAGGCATAGGCTACTATGTACTCTGCTTCCTAATGTATAAACCTTTATGTAGTATGAAGGGAGGCATATAAATTGAGTAGATCAATAAAAAAGGGACCGTTTGTACAGGAAGCTCTCATGAAGAAAATAGTTGAAATGAATAAAACTGGTGAAAAGAGAGTTATAAAGACATGGTCAAGAAGTTCAACTATATTTCCACAAATGGTAGGGCATACAATAGCAGTTTATGATGGAAGAAAACATGTTCCGGTTTATATAACTGAAGACATGATTGGACATAAGCTTGGAGAATTTGCTCCTACAAGAACTTTCAAAGGACATGATGATACAGAAAAGTCATCTAAAGTAAAGTGATGAAAGGAGGCCCTAAAATGGAAGCTAGAGCACATGCTAAATATATTAGAATGTCGCCAAGAAAGGTTAAGGTAGTTCTTGACCTTATAAGGGGTAAGAACGTAGGCGAAGCTATGGCTATTTTAAAACATACACCAAGAGCGGCAGCTACAGTTGTTATGAAGCTTTTAAAGTCTGCTATGGCTAATGCTGAAAATAATCATAAGATGGATGTTTCAAAATTATATGTTGCAGAAACTTATGCAAATCAAGGTCCATCATTAAAAAGGTTTCAACCACATGCTCAGGGAAGAGCATTTAGAATATTAAAGAGAACTAGCCATATAACAGTGGTTCTTAAGGAAAGAGCATAACCTAAAGAAGGAGGGTTAAAGCGTGGGACAAAAAGTAAATCCACATGGACTAAGAGTTGGAATAATTAAAGACTGGGACGCTAAATGGTATGCAAAGGATAAAGACTTTGCAGACTTACTTATCGAAGATAATAAGATAAGAGAATATATAAAAGAAAAGCTTTATGTAGCAGGTATTTCAAGAATTGTTATTGAAAGAACTTCAAACAGAGTTAAGATAAATATTTATACTGCAAAGCCTGGAATAATCATTGGAAAAGGTGGAGCAGGAGTTGAAGAATTAAAGAAAGAAATCGAAAAGCTTACAAAGAAGAATATTGTTATAAATATTGTTGAAATAAAGAATCCAGAAATAGATGCTCAGCTTGTTGCAGAAAACATTGCACAACAACTTGAAAAGAGAGTTGCTTTTAGAAAGGCAATGAAGCAGGCAATATCAAGAGCTATGAGATTTGGCGTTAAAGGTGTTAAAACATCTGTTGCTGGAAGATTAGGCGGAGCTGAAATTGCAAGAACAGAACAATATCATGAAGGTACTATACCACTACAGACTTTAAGAGCTGATATTGATTATGGATTTGCAGAAGCACATACTACTTATGGTAAGCTCGGAGTTAAGGTTTGGATATATAAAGGAGAAGTTTTACCAAAGAAAAAAGATAATAAAGATAGTGCTGCAACTGTAGAGAATGAGGCAGCAAATATATAGCTGTTACAGGAAGGAGGAACACATCATGTTAATGCCTAAAAGAGTAAAGCATCGTAAGGTTATGCGTGGTAGAATGAAAGGAAAGGCAACAAGAGGTAATTTTCTTGCTTATGGAGATTTTGGACTTATGGCATTAGAGCCAGCCTGGGTTAAGAGTAACCAGATTGAAGCTGCCAGAATAGCTATTAACAGATATATAAAAAGAGGCGGAAAGCTTTGGATAAAGATATTCCCTGATAAACCAGTTACCCAAAAACCAGCTGAAACACGTATGGGTTCAGGTAAGGGTTCACCAGAGTACTGGGTAGCAGTTGTGAAGCCAGGCAGAGTACTTTTTGAACTTTCAGGTGTTAGCGAAGAAGTTGCAAGGGAGGCAATGAGACTTGCTTCATACAAACTTCCTGTTAAGACTAAGTTTGTAACCAGGAAGGACTTCGAGGAAATGGGTGGTGAAGTAAATGAAGGCTAATGAATTAAATACATTAAGAGAAAATACAACAGCAGAACTTCAAAAGAAAGTTGGAGAGCTTAAAGCTGAGCTTTTTAATTTAAGATTCCAACTTGCAACTGGTCAGCTTGAAAATCCAATGAGAATAAGAGAAGTTAAGAAATCCATAGCTCAATTAAAAACTGTTATTAGGGAAAAAGAGCTAAAGGCTGCTCAAAAGTAATGAAGGGAGGTTAGGCCTGTGGAGAGAGGACATAAGAAAGTTAGAATTGGAAAAGTTGTGTCGGATAAAATGCAAAAAACTATTGTTGTTGCTGTTGAAACAAAGGTTAGCCATCCTTTATATGGTAAAACCGTTAATAGAACAACAAAGTTTAAAGCTCATGATGAGAATAATGATGCTAAAATTGGTGATATAGTAAAGATTATGGAAACAAGGCCCCTTAGCAAAGATAAAAGATGGAGACTTGTTGAAATTATTGAGAGAGCTAAATAACATGGCTATCGAAAGGAGGGTTTAGGATGATTCAGCAGCAAACTATACTTAAAGTTGCAGATAATTCCGGTGCAAAGGAAATAATGTGCATTCGTGTATTAGGTGGATCATTAAGAAAGTATGGTAATATTGGCGATATAATAGTAGCTAGTGTTAAGAGTGCAACACCCGGAGGTGTTGTTAAAAAGGGAGACGTTGTAAAGGCTGTAATTGTAAGATCAGTTAAAGGCTTAAGAAGAGCTGATGGTTCATATATAAAATTTGATGAAAACGCAGCTGTTATAATAAAGGATGATAAAACTCCAAGAGGTACAAGAATATTTGGACCTGTAGCAAGGGAACTTAGAGATAAGGAATTTACAAAAATTCTTTCACTTGCACCTGAAGTACTATAACCAGGGAGGTGACGTTTAATGAATAAGTTACACGTTAAAAGAGGAGATACTGTAGTTGTAATTTCCGGTAAAGATAAGGATAAAAAAGGCGAAGTTTTAGTTGCTATGCCTAAAGAAGGAAAAGTAATAGTTAAAGGTGTTAATATAGTTACAAAACATCAAAAACCAAATGCAAGAAATAGAGAAGGTGGTATAATCCATCAGGAAGCTCCTATTCATGCATCAAATGTTATGTTGTATTGCAAGAATTGCAACAAACCAACAAGGATTTCATATAAAATACTTGAAAATGGAGCTAAGGTAAGGGTATGCAAGCACTGTAATGAGACATTCTAAACCATGAAAGGAGGTTTACTAAATGATACCAAGACTTAAAGAGAAATACGAAAAAGAAGTAGTACCAGCTCTACTTGAGAGGTTTAATTATAAAAGCGTCATGGAGGTTCCAAAACTTGAAAAGATAATTTTAAATATGGGAGTAGGCGATGCAAAGGATAATCCAAAGCTCCTTGATGCTGCAGTTAATGATATGACGGTTATTGCTGGACAGAAGGCTGTTGTAACAAGAGCAAAGAAAGCTGTTTCAAACTTTAAAATAAGAGCAGGAATGGCAATAGGATGTAAAGTTACTTTAAGAGGAGCAAAGATGTATGAATTTGCTGATAAGCTTTTTAACGTTGCTCTTCCAAGGGTAAGAGACTTTAAAGGTGTTTCAACTAAATCTTTTGACGGAAGAGGAAACTATTCCCTTGGTATTAAGGAACAGCTTATATTCCCTGAAATCGAATATGATAAGGTTGAGAAAGTAAGAGGTATGGATATAATTTTCGTTACTACAGCAAAGACAGATGAAGAAGCAAAGGAACTATTAAGGCTTCTTGGTATGCCTTTTGCACAGTAATAAAGGAGGGAAAATTGTGGCGCGCAAAGCAATGATTGAAAAATGGAAGAGAGAACCAAAATTCTCAACAAGAGCCTATACAAGATGCAGAATCTGTGGTAGACCACATGCAGTGCTTAGAAAATATGGAATTTGCAGAATATGCTTTAGAGAACTTGCATACAAAGGTGAAATTCCAGGATGCAAGAAGGCAAGTTGGTAATTAGGTTAAAATGAAAGGAGGCAGTAATTATGGTTATGACTGACCCAATTGCTGATATGCTAACACGTATCAGAAATGCAAATATAGTAAGGCGGGAAACTGTTGAGGTGCCATCCTCAAAGATGAAAAAGGCGATTGCTGACATAATGCTAAATGAAGGATATTTAAGTAGTGTAGAGGAATATTTAGATGGTTCAGTTCCTATGTTAAAACTTTCATTAAAGTATGGTTTAAATAAAGAAAGAGTTATAACTGGACTAAAGAGAATATCAAAACCAGGACTTAGAGTATATGTTGAGAAGGATAATATACCAAAAGTACTTGGAGGACTTGGAATAGCAATAATTTCAACATCAAAGGGAGTAATGACTGATAGAGAAGCAAGAAAGCTTGGAATAGGTGGAGAAGTTATCTGTTATATTTGGTAATAACGATTGATAGGAGGTGCAAGCATGTCAAGATTAGGTAGACTTCCGGTTGTTCTTCCTCAAGGAGTTACAGTTAACATTGATGCAAATAATGTTGTTACTGTAAAAGGACCTAAGGGTACACTTACAAAAGGAATGAGCAAGGTTATAAATATAAAGGTTGAAGATGGAAAAGTAGTTGTAACAAGACCAAATGATGAAAAAGAAGTTAGAGCTCTTCATGGACTTACAAGAGCTTTAATTAAGAATATGGTAATTGGTGTTACAGAAGGTTATCAAAAGACATTAGAATTAGTTGGTGTAGGATATAAAGCAGCTAAACAAGGTAAAAAGCTTGTTTTAAATGTTGGATATTCTCATCCAGTTGAAATAGATCCTGTAGAAGGGATAGAATTTGATGTTCCTGCTCCAACTCAAGTAGTTGTTAAAGGAATCAATAAGGAATTGGTTGGTCAGGTGGCAGCAGTTGTTAGAAGCGTAAGAGAGCCAGAACCATATAAGGGTAAAGGTATTAAATATATCGATGAAGTTATAAGACGTAAGGAAGGTAAGACTGGTAAGAAATAATGGAAGGGAGTGAGCTTGAATGATCAATAAGCCATCCAAGAATGAAAAAAGACAAATAAGGCATCTTAGAGTTCGTAAAAAGGTTTATGGCACTAGTGAGAGACCAAGATTAAGCGTATATAGAAGTGAAAAGCATATATATGCGCAAATTATAAATGATGACTTGGCAAATACTTTAGTTTCAGCATCCTCACTTGATAAGGAATTAAGGGATAAAATAAGTGTGGGAAGCAACAAAGAAGCTGCAAAAGCAGTTGGCGAATTAATTGCTAAAAAGGCCCTCGAAAAAGGAATAAAACAGGTTGTTTTTGATAGAAGTGGATATATATATCATGGAAGAGTTAAGGAACTTGCAGAAGCTGCAAGACAGGCTGGACTTGATTTTTAATAAGAGAAGGAGGGAAATAGATGAGAATCGATCCTAGCAAGCTAGACCTTAAGGAAAAGGTTGTATATATAAATAGAGTTGCTAAGGTTGTTAAAGGTGGTAAGAACTTCAGATTTAGCGCTCTGGTCGTAGTTGGAGATGGAAAAGGATATGTTGGTGTAGGAATGGGAAAAGCTGCTGAAGTTCCTGAAGCAATAAGAAAGGGAATAGAAGATGCAAAGAAAAACCTTATTAAGGTTGCATTACTTGAAAATACAATTCCGCATGAAATAGTAGGAGAATACGGTGCAGGGAAAGTACTTATAATGCCAGCAAAAGAAGGTACTGGAGTTATAGCAGGTGGTCCTGTACGTGATGTTCTTGAACTTGCTGGAATAAAGGATGTTAGAGCTAAGTCTTTAGGTTCTAACAATGCAAGAAACATGGTAAACGCAACTATGGACGGTCTTTCAAAGCTTAGAACTGCTGAAGAGATTGCAAAGCTTAGAGGAAAGACTGTTGATGAGATACTAGGTTAGGGGGGAGTACCATGGCAAAGATAAAAGTTACGCTTATAAAGAGCACAATTGGAAGAAAGAAGGACCACATTGCAACTGTTAAAGCTCTTGGACTTAAAAAAATAGGTAGCACAGTTGAACATGAGGAAACTCCTGAAGTAATGGGAATGATAAATAAGGTTAACTACATGTTAAAAGTTGAAAGAGTTTAAGGGAGGTGTTGAAATGAAACTTCATGAATTAAGACCAGCTCCCGGAACAAATAAGGAGCCTAAGAGAAAAGGTAGAGGAAGTGCTGCTGGACTTGGAAAATCAGCAGGTAGAGGTCAAAAAGGTGCAGGTGCACGTTCAGGTGGAGGAAAAGGTCCAGGATTTGAAGGAGGTCAGATGCCACTTCAAAGACGACTTCCAAAGAGAGGTTTTACAAATATATTTGCAAAGGAATATGCAGAAGTTAATATAGATATTTTAAATAAGTTTGATAATGGAGCTGAAATCACCCCAGAACTTCTTAAGAAGCATGGAATTGTTAAAAATGTTGTGGACGGTGTAAAGATACTTGGGAATGGAGAGCTAAAAAAGAGCTTAATTGTAAAAGCCCACAAATTTACAAAGTCAGCTGCTGAAAAGATTGAAGCTGCTGGAGGTAAAGTAGAGGTGATTTAACATGTTTAAAACCTTACGTAATGCCTGGAAAATACAAGACTTAAGAAAAAAGATAATCATCACATTGTTGCTGCTTGCAGTTTATAGAGTTGGTATATTCATTCCAGTACCTGGAATAAGGACAGATGTAATAAAACAAATGGTTGATACAGGAATGCTCTTTGGATTCCTTGATATAATATCAGGCGGTGCCTTTAGAGATTTTAGCATTTTTGCTATGGGCATCGTTCCATATATTAACTCATCAATTATAGTTAGTTTGCTTACAATTGCAATTCCAAGCCTTGAGCAACTTTCAAAAGAAGGCGAGGAAGGAAGAAAGAAGATACAGGAATATATTAGATATGGAGCAGTACTCTTTGGATTACTGCAAGCTTTTAGTATAGCGATGTATTTAAGAAATAACGGGGCACTTGTTAGTGAATCATGGTACCTGTTTATATTGATAATAATAACAGTTGTTGCAGGTTCCACTTTTGTAATGTGGCTTGGTGAAAAAATAACTGAGTATGGAATAGGTAATGGTTCATCTATTATAATCTTTGCAGGTATACTTGCTAGAATGCCTGCAATAGGAAATCAGATAGTAACCCTAATAAAAGGTGGTACTGTAAATATTATTGAAGTTGTTCTTCTTTTAGCTTTTGCTGTTGCGATAATTACAGCCGTTGTTTTAATGGATCTTGCTGAAAGAAGGATTCCTGTTCAATATGCTCAAAGAAGAGTTGGAATTAAGACTTACGGAGGGCAAAGCACCCATATACCAATAAACGTAAATTCTGCAGGTGTTATTGCAATAATCTTTGCAATATCATTTATGCAGTTTCCACTAATTATAACACAGCTCTTTTTAGACCCAACAAACCCATGGCGTCAGGTATTTGAATCGGGTTGGCTAAGTTCCAAAAAGCCTATATACCCAATAATATATGCTATACTTGTTATCTTCTTTACATGGTTCTATACTTTAATTACCTTCAAACCTGATGAAGTTGCTTCAAACCTTCAAAAAAGTGGTGGCTTTATACCAGGACTACGCCCTGGAAAGCCTACAGAAGATTATCTTACAAAAGTCGTTACAAGGATGACAGTAATAGGGGGTATATTTGCAGCGATAATTGCTGTTATACCAATCATTATTGCACAAGCAACTAAGTTTGGTAATCTTCAGTTTGGAGGTACTGCAGTACTGATTGTTGTCGGAGTTGCAATGGAAATTAATAAACAGATAAAAGCGCAACTTGTGATGAGACATTATGAAGGATTTTTAAAGTAAGATTAAATTGAAAGTGGAGATGAGTGGGTATGAATATAGTTCTTCTTGGGCCTCCAGGTGCAGGTAAGGGAACGCAGGCAAAACAGATAGCAGAAAAGTTTAATATACCACATATTTCAACTGGTGATATTTTTAGAAAGAATATAAAAGAAAAAACCCCCCTTGGAATTACTGCTAAAGAATATATAGATAAAGGTTATCTTGTTCCTGATGAGATAACTATTGCGATAGTTGAAGATAGATTAAAGCAGGATGATTGCCTTGATGGATTTTTGCTTGATGGTTTTCCAAGGACGATAGAACAGGCGGATGCCCTTGATAGTGTTTTATTATCAATAAATAAAAAACTTGAATATGTAATTGATATTCAAGTTTCTGAGGATGAATTGATTAAAAGGCTTACAGGAAGAAGAATATGCACTGCCTGCGGTGCAAGTTATCATATAATCTTTAATCCTCCTAAACAAGAGGGAATATGTGATATTTGTAATGCTAAATTAGTTCAAAGACCTGATGATAGCATAGAAACCGTAAAGAATAGGTTAGATGTATATAAAAAACAAACAGAACCGCTTATTAATTATTACAAAGATAAGCAAATATATTATGGTATTAATGGCCAACAAGATATACAGAAAGTTTTTAGTGATATCTGCAGCGTGTTAGGGAGCGGTAATAAATGATATATATTAAATCAGATAATGAAATAGAGAATATGCGGAAATCAGGCAGGATCGTGGCAGAAACTTTGGCAAAATTAGAAGAGGTAATTAAACCTGGAATTACAACTAAAGAGCTCGATAGGATTGCAGAAGAATATATAATAAGCTGTGGAGCCCGTCCTTCCTTTAAAGGATATTACGGGTTTCCAGCGACTCTTTGTACCTCAATTAATGAAGAAGTTGTTCACGGTATTCCTAAAGACAGAGTACTTCAGGAAGGAGATATTATTAGTGTAGACTGTGGAGCTTATTATAATGGTTTCCATGGTGATGCAGCAAGAACGTTTCCTGTGGGTAAGATATCCTCAGAAGTACAAAAACTAATAGATGTTACCAGGGAAAGCTTTTTTGAAGGAATAAAGTATGCAATAGTTGGGAATAGAATAGGTGATATATCTAATGCGATACAAACTTATGTAGAATCCTTTGGCTTTTCAGTTGTAAGGGATTACGTGGGGCATGGTATTGGAAAGAAAATGCATGAAGAACCTCCAGTGCCTAACTATGGTAAGTCCGGTAGAGGCCCTAAACTATTAAAAGGCATGACACTTGCAATAGAGCCTATGGTCAATATGGGCACCTTTGCAGTTAAAGAAAGATTTGATGGATGTTCTGAAATTATGACAGTAATAACTTATGATGGTAAGCCATCAGCTCATTATGAAAATACTATTGTAATACTTGATAATGGTCCAGAAATTCTGACGATTTTAAAATGAGGTGAATTTGCTATGGATGTGGCCCTGGGACAGATAGTGCATTCTAAAGCAGGAAGAGATAAAGGTAAATATTTTGTAGTTGTTGGCATTGTGGATAGTAACTATGTGCTTATAGCCGACGGAGATTTAAGAAAAATAAATAACCCAAAGAAGAAAAAATTAATGCATCTTGTTTGCCATGACAAATTTGCAGAAGATATAAGAGAGAAACTTTTAGAAGGCAAACGTATTAATGATGCAGATATTAGAAAAAGTCTGCAATCAATGGGTTTATTTAAGGAGGTTTGATTACCTTATGTCAAAGGACGATGTTATTGAATTACAAGGAACAGTAATTGAGGCTTTACCAAATGCGATGTTTCAGGTAGAATTAGAAAACGGACATAAAATTCTTGCACATATTTCAGGAAAACTTAGAATGAACTTTATAAAAATACTTCCAGGCGATAAAGTTACAGTTGAAATATCACCTTATGATTTATCTCGTGGAAGAATTATTTGGAGAGCAAAGTGATAAGGAGGGATAACCATGAAGGTTAGGCCATCAGTAAAACCGATATGTGAAAAATGCAAAATTATAAAGAGACATGGTAGAGTAATGGTTATATGTGAAAACCCAAAGCATAAACAAAAGCAGGGTTAATAAAGGCGGCTGCACTGAAGGCTTCTTCGGTGATAATGAATATAAATAATTTACAGTAACTTGAAGATTACAGGAGGTGTAAAAACTCAATGGCAAGAATTGCTGGTGTTGACTTACCAAGAGAGAAGAGGGTAGAAATAGCTCTCACTTATATATACGGCATAGGCAGACCAAGTGCAAATAAGATATTAAAGGAAACTGGAGTAAATCCTGATACAAGGGTAAAGAATCTTACAGAAGATGAAATTGCAAAGCTTAGAGATTACATTGATAAGAATTATACTGTAGAGGGAGACTTAAGAAGAGAAGTTGCTCTTAACATTAAAAGATTAATGGAAATTGGTTGCTATAGAGGATTAAGACATAGAAGAGGATTACCAGTTCGTGGTCAAAGAACAAAAACTAATGCAAGAACAAGAAAAGGACCAAGAAGAGCAATTGGCGGCAAGAAAAAGTAATAGATTTAAGGAGGGACAAGAATGGCAGCTCAAGCAAAGGGCAAAAAAGTGAGAAAAAAGAGAGAACGTAAAAATGTTGATCGTGGAGCAGCACATATTAAGTCCACATTTAACAATACAATAGTAACAATAACTGATACTGCAGGAAATGCTATTGCATGGTCAAGTGCTGGAGGACTTGGTTTTAGAGGTTCAAGAAAGAGCACACCATTTGCTGCACAGATGGCAGCTGAAACTGCAGCTAAGGTTGCAATAGATCATGGAATGAAAACAGTAGAAGTATATGTTAAAGGTCCCGGATCAGGTAGAGAAGCAGCTATTAGAGCTCTTCAAGCTGCTGGTCTTGAAGTTAGCCTTATAAAGGATGTTACCCCAATTCCTCATAATGGCTGCAGACCACCAAAGAGAAGAAGAGTCTAATTGATTGGAGGTGCAAATTAGATGGCAAGATATACAGGACCAAGCTGTAAACTTTGCAGAAGAGAAGGTGTAAAGCTTTATCTAAAAGGAGATAGGTGCTATTCAGAAAAATGTGCAATTGCAAGGAGAGCTTATGCGCCAGGACAGCATGGGCAAAATAGAAAGAAATTAACAAACTATGGATTACAGCTTAGAGAAAAACAAAAGGCAAAGAGAATATATGGGG
This sequence comes from Caloramator sp. E03, assembly GCF_006016075.1. Lineage (NCBI taxonomy): Bacteria > Bacillati > Bacillota > Clostridia > Eubacteriales > Clostridiaceae > Caloramator > Caloramator sp. E03. The sequence continues at coordinate 1,864,082 of NZ_CP040093.1, forward strand.
TACTCGAATCACAGTTTAGAAGGTATTATGAAGAAGCAGACAGATTAAAAGGAATTACAGGTGAAAACCTTTTAAGACTTCTTGAATTAAGGCTTGATAATGTTGTTTTCAGACTTGGATTTGCAAATTCAAGAACTGAAGCAAGACAGCTTGTAAGACATAGCCACTTTACAGTTAACGGTAAGAAGGTTAATATCCCATCATACCAGGTAAAAGTTGGTGATGTCATTGCTCTTAAAGATAAGAGCAGAGATAGTGAAAAGTTTAAAGCAATTGCAGAGGTAGCTACAAGTGTACCAAAGTGGCTTACTGTAGATAAGGATAAGATGGAAGGTCAAGTTATAGCACTTCCACAAAGAGAAGATATAGATATTCCAGTTAATGAAACATTGATTGTTGAGTTGTATAGTAAATAATTAATTGGTAGAATCAGTTGCCCTCGTTATATATGTAAATGTAAAAAAAGGAGGGTTAGTATAAATGTTTGAAATTGAAAAGCCAAAAGTTGAATGCATAGAAAAAAGTGAAGATGGAACATACGGTAAGTTTGTCATAGAACCTCTTGAAAGAGGATATGGAATAACTCTTGGCAATGCTTTAAGGAGGATACTTTTATCCTCTCTGCCTGGGGCAGCGGTAACTTCAGTAAAAATTGATGGAGTGCTTCATGAGTTTTCAACTGTTCCAGGGGTTAAAGAAGATGCAGTAGAAATAATTCTTAACCTAAAAGGGCTTGCAATAAAATATGAAGATCAAGAGCCAAAAACTGCGATTATTGATGTAACAGGTCCTGCTAAGGTTACTGGAAAGGATATACGTACTGATGGGAGTATAGAAATTATTAATAAAGACCATGAAATAGCTACTGTCAGTGAAGGTGGAAGGCTTTATATGGAAATGGTAATTGACAGAGGAAGAGGCTATGTTCCATCAGACAGAAATAAAGAACCTAACCAGGCTATAGGAGTTATTCCGGTAGATTCAATTTATACACCTGTTAAAAGAGTAAACTACTATGTAGAAAATACACGTGTTGGGCAAATTACTGATTACGATAAGTTAACTCTTGAGATTTGGACTAATGGAACAATTGCTCCAGATGAGGCTATAAGTCTTTCAGCAAAAATTTTAATTGAACATTTTAAGCTATTTCTTAGCCTTACTGATCGTGCTGATTCAGTTGAAATTATGGTTGAAAAAGAAGATGAGAAAAAAGACAAAGTACTTGATATGACTATAGAGGAACTTGACTTGTCTGTAAGATCTTATAACTGCTTAAAACGTGCAGGTATTAATACAGTTCAAGAGCTTGTTCAAAAGACAGAAGAAGATATGATGAAAGTTAGAAACCTTGGTAAGAAATCATTAGAAGAGGTTGAACAAAAACTTCAGGCTCTTGGATTAAGCTTAAAGAAAAATGACGAATAAGGAGGGATATTAAGTGGCAGGACATCGTAAACTAGGACGTCCAACTGATCAGAGAAAAGCTATGTTAAGAAACCTTGTAACAAGCTTTTTTAAATCAGAGGATGGTAGAATAATTACAACTGAAATGAGAGCTAAGGAAGTTAGAAGCATTGCTGAAAAGATGATAACCCTTGCAAAAAGGGGAGATCTTCATGCAAGAAGGCAAGTTCTTTCTTTTATAACAGAAGAAGAAGTTGTAAATAAATTATTTAATGACACAGCAAAAAGATATCAAGAAAGAAATGGTGGATATACAAGGATAGTTAAAATAGGACCAAGAAGAGGAGATGCAGCAGAGACTGTAATCCTTGAACTTGTATAAAATATGTGGGATTAAGTGAAGCATGCTAATACTTAATCCCTTTTTGCTATGTAAGCCTTAATATTTTTAGGAAGGTGCTTATTATGGAAGACAGTATGCTCTGGGCTAATAAAATATATTTTTGTTATAGAAAAGATGATGACAAAAATAATGAAAAAAGTATAGTACTTAATGGGATAGATTTAAAAATAAAAAAAGGCGAATTTGTAGTTATAATAGGGCATAATGGCTCAGGAAAATCTACCCTTGCAAAGCATTTCAATGCAATACTTGTTCCAACAAAAGGTGATGTCATTGTTGATGGATTAAATACAAAAGATAATAAGAGGCTTTGGGAGATACGTCAAAGAGCAGGTATGGTGTTTCAAAATCCAGATAACCAAATTGTTGCAACTATTGTTGAGGAAGATGTGGCTTTTGGTCCTGAAAACTTAGGAATTCCTCCAGAAAAAATAAGACAAAGAGTTGACGAAGCTTTGGCAGCTGTTGATATGCTTGCTTATGCACATCATGGACCTCATCTTCTGTCAGGAGGTCAAAAACAGAGAGTGGCAATTGCTGGAGTACTTGCAATGAGACCAGAATGTATTATACTTGATGAACCAACAGCTATGCTTGATCCCTCTGGAAGAAAAGAAGTATTAGATACAATAAAAAGGCTTAACAAAGAAGAAGGAATAACTATTGTTTTAATTACACACTTTATGGAAGAGGCAGTAGAAGCTGATAGAGTTGTTGTTATGGAAGATGGGAAAATAATACTTGAAGGAAGTCCCAAAAATGTTTTCTCAAGGGTTGAAGAAATAAAAAGATTAGGCCTTGATGTTCCAGAAATGACAGAACTTGCTTATGAGTTGAGAAAAAGTGGCATTAAAGTAAGAGAAGATATATTAACTATTGAAGAGATGGTGGATGCAATATGTCAATTAAAATAGAGAATCTTGTGTATAAATATATGGTTGGAACACCCTTTGAGAAAATAGCAATAGACAATGTAAACCTTGAAATAGAAGATGGAGAATTTATAGGCTTAATTGGGCATACAGGTTCAGGTAAATCAACCCTCATTCAGCAATTAAATGGTCTTTTGAAGCCTACTTCAGGGAAGATATATATAGACGGTGAGGATATAACATTAAAGGGAATAAATCTTAAAAAAATTAGGGAAAAGGTAGGCCTTGTTTTTCAGTATCCAGAGTATCAGCTTTTTGAAGAAACAGTTTTTAAAGACGTTGCATTTGGCCCTCGAAATTTAGGCTTACCTGAAGAAGAAATATTAAAGAGGGTAAAAAGAGCATTAAAAATGGTTGGAATAGATTTTGAAAAATATAAAGATGTATCTCCCTTTGATTTAAGTGGTGGTCAAAGAAGGAGGATTGCAATAGCTGGTGTACTTGCAATGGAGCCTAAAATACTAATATTAGACGAGCCAACAGCAGGCCTTGATCCTAAAGGTAGGGATGAAATACTCGAAGAAATAAAGAAGCTTCATAGAGAATATAAAAATACTGTAATACTTGTATCTCACAGCATGGAGGATGTTGCAAAACTTGTTGACAGATTAATTGTTATGTATAAGGGTAAGAACATACTAACAGGTACTCCAAGGGAAGTATTTAGAGAGATAGATACCTTGGAAAAAATTGGACTTGCAGTTCCTCAAGTTACTTATCTTGTTCGTGAACTTAGAAAAAGAGGAATGGATATAAGAGAGGATATAATAACTGTTGAAGAAGCTGAAGATGAACTTGTAAGGTTTTTAAGGAGAGATAAGAAATGATAAAAGATATAACGATAGGTCAGTACCTCCCAGGAGATTCCTTTATTCACAAACTTGATCCAAGAGTTAAAATACTGTTATCTTTTGCTTATATAGTTATACTTTTTATTGTAGATAATTACTCTGGATATGTTTTTATTGCAGCTTTTACTTTAATGGTTATAGTATTATCGAAAATACCATTTAAGTACATGTTTAAAGGGTTAAAGCCTATATTATGGATAATAATATTTACTGCTGTATTAAACTCAATTTTAACACCAGGGAATACAATATATAAGGTTGGGCCTATTAATATTACAGATAAGGGAATATACCTTGCAGTATTTATGGTTTTAAGGCTTGTTTTCCTAATTGTTGGAACATCAATACTAACCCTTACTACATCGCCTATAGCTTTAACAGATGGAATTGAAAGGCTTTTAAATCCTTTTAAGAAAATAGGTGTTCCAGCTCACGAACTTGCTATGATGATGACCATAGCCTTAAGGTTTATACCTACACTTCTTGATGAGACTGATAAAATAATGAAAGCACAGATGGCTCGTGGAGCAGATTTTGAAACAGGAAATATAATAAAGAGAGCTCAAAGCCTTATACCAATACTTGTTCCTCTTTTTATAAGTTCATTTAGAAGGGCAGACGATCTTGCACTTGCAATGGAAGCAAGATGCTATAGAGGAGGAGAAGGAAGAACCAGATTAAAACAGCTTAAAATTGAAAAAAGGGATTATGTAGCAATAGCTGCTACAACTATTCTTATGATAATTTCGATATTAAGCAGGCGATTATGGATATGAGAAATATAAAGTTAGTAATTGAATATGATGGAACAAAGTATTGTGGCTGGCAAAGCCAAAAAAATGGTATATCAATTGAAGATACCTTAAAATCAGCTATTAAAAGTATAATAAATGAAGATATAAAGCTAATAGGATCAAGTCGTACTGATGCAGGAGTTCATGCTAAAGGACAAGTAGCAAATTTTTATTGTGAATCTAATATTCCAACAGAAAGGCTTCCTTTTGCTATAAATAGTAAACTTCCTCATGATATAGTTGTTTTAAAGGCAGAGGATATGCCCCTTGACTTTCATGCAAGATATAGTAGTTTAGGGAAAAGATATAGCTACACAATATTTCAAAGAAAAATACCTCCTGCATTAATGAGAAGTTATGTTGCCTTTTGCCCTTATGAACTTAATTATGACTTGATGCGAATGGCAGGAGAATATTTTTTAGGGACTAAAGATTTTTCAGCTTTTAAATCCTCGGGAAGTTCTGTAAAAACTTCAGTTAGAACCATTAGATATCTTGAGTTTGAAAAGTATGATAATATAATAAGGTTTGAAATTGAAGCTGATGGATTTTTGTATAATATGGTTCGTATAATAGCAGGAACTTTAATTGATGTTGGTATAGGTAAAATTGAACCTGAAGATATTGAGAGTATAATAGAATCTAAAAATAGAAAAAGAGCAGGAAGAACAGCACCCGCATCAGGGCTTTGCCTTGAAAAAGTTTATTATAAAAACGATGATAAAGCTTGACACGCCAGGCAGTATGTATTACAATCTCATCTTTGACAGTTGCGAGAAGCAAAAAGCCTGTAGAACCATTGAATATCAAGGGCTCTCAGGCTTTTATACTTTTCAAAAAAGTGAACAATGTTTTTTATTTTTTCGTGTCTTTAAAAATTTTCTTCATTTGTTTCATATTAATTATTTGATAATCCGTTCTAAAGCCAAATTTGTCATGTAAATCATCTGTAAAATCAGTCCTTGTATATATTGGAATATAGCCCTCATTCTTAATCTCATAAAAATTCATTTCTCTAAGTCCTGATATAATATCGCTACACGTATATTTTTCTGAAAGCTTTTTTTCTAATAGCCTATATATCATCAGGGAAATGAAACAAGTTGTAAAATGCGCTTTTATTCTATCATCTCTTCTTAAATATACTGGTCTTGCCTTAAACTCTGATTTCATAATACGGAAGGACTCTTCTATTTCCCAACGCCTTCTATTAATTTTTATAATTGCGGCAGCATCATCACTTATATTTGTACATACTGCGTAAAAACCATCATACATTGCCTCTTGTGCTATTAAATCAGCATTAATGCTGTATAATTCTTTTTCAGCTACTTCACCGTCAGGTGTGTAGTGAGTCTTTGAAATAAAGCGTTTGTAATCATTAGCATTACATTTCTTCAATTTTGTAGGATTGGTATCAATAACCTCTTGAGCTCTCTCTATTTGGTTACCTCTTATAGTTCTTTGATAGTTTCTATATTTCAAGGAAAATGTTACAATAAGTTTTTGTTCAAGCCCGTCTTCTTTTATCCAGCGTTCCTTATAAAAAATTTTATTAATATCTGCTTCTTCGTTAATTTCGTTTAAATTATATACTTTGTCTGAATCGCTAAGATGCCATCCTTTGGGGTCTAACGCCCATTCTTTTAAATGTGATTTTAATTTTTTAATAGATTGTGTAGTAATAAAAGCTCGATTTTGTATATTATTAAATTTTCTATTAGCTGTAGATGCAAGCCCTGCATCTGTACAAATGATAAATTTTGAAAGCCCAAATTCGGATATAATTTTTTGCTCTAAAGGTTTTAAAGTTACTTGTTCATTAGTATTACCTTTGTTTATACAAAATGCAAGGGGGATGCCGTCTCCATCCATGAAAAGTCCCATTTGAACAATTGGATTGGGTCTATGTTCCTTCGATACTCCATACTGTTTTAATCCTTCTTCCTGTTCAATTTCAAAGAAATAGTTGGTGCAGTCATAATAGAGAACTCCTTTATTACGATTGCAAACTTTAAGACTGTTCTTATATAATTCTGACTGAATAAAATCTGTTTCTTCTGAAATTACTTCTAAAGCTCTATAAATATGCTGAAGCTCAAAATCAGGCTGCTCAATAAATTTTTTTGATAGTTCGTATGTAGCAAGCTTAGATGATGGATAAATAATTCTTGCATAAATTAATCTTGATAGTATTGAATTTAGATTAAAATTAAATTTATGTTTATCCGAAATATTTTTACAGATATTTTGCAGCCCAAGCTCGTTATATATTTTTTGTAAAAACAAGTAACTACCATTAAAAGTATGCTGTTCGTCTTTGTTAATTTGTTTAACAGGCGAGTATTTTACTAATATTTCTCTTTTCTCTTCTTTTTCTTTTCTATTTAACTCTTCAACGTACCTCTTCCCCCATTCTATAGGGTCTTGTCCGTTTAGTTTTTTTAAAAGTTCATCATAAGTGCCAAGCTTCTCAACTACTTTTGAAGTACGATTGCCTTTTTCATAAACAGATTTAACTACGTATAAGGATGCTGCATTTTTTGATTTAACAATTTGTAATCTCATTTTTTCACATCTCTTCATATATTTATATCTATATTATAACACATTGTTACACATTGTGCACTATAAAAATTTAAAATTTGACAAAAAAATAAGCCTATATCAAGGCTTTAAGGCACTTTTTTTGTCTTGCAACTGTCAAAGACCCGAATAGAAAAAGAGCAGGAAGAACAGCACCCGCATCAGGGCTTTGCCTTGAAAAAGTTTATTATAAAAACGATGATAAAGCTTGACACGCCAGGCAGTATGTATTACAATATAGATTGTGTTAAAATGCATATTGTGATCCACTAGCCCCGGATCATATAGATATAGTTTTACACTAACAGTTCAAGTACAATCAGGGAGGGAAAAGGATGAAAACATACATGGCTAAGGCCGAAGATGTTAAAAGAAAATGGTATGTTGTTGACGCTGAAGGTAAGACGCTCGGTAGAATGGCAAGCCAGATAGCAGCAATACTTAGAGGAAAGCATAAGCCAACATATACACCAAACGTTGATACAGGAGATTTTGTTATAGTTATTAATGCGGAAAAGGTTGTTTTAACTGGAAATAAGCTTGAGGATAAATTATACAGACATCACTCACTTTATCCAGGTGGATTAAAGGAAACTCCATACAAAAAGCTATTACAGACTAAACCAGAACTTGCAATTGAAGAAGCAGTTAGAAGAATGCTTCCAAAGGGACCACTCGGAAGAAAGATGTTTAAAAAACTTAAAGTTTACAGAGGACCTGTGCACAATCATGAAGCCCAGAAGCCAGAAGTTCTCGAGCTTAAGTATTAATTTGGCCTGAAGGGAGGATATGGTGATGGAAAGAGTTCAATACTATGGAACAGGTAGAAGAAAGACTTCTATAGCAAGAGTTAGACTTGTACCTGGCGAAGGAAAGATTACAATAAATAAGAGAGATATAGACAACTATTTTGGACTTGAAACTTTAAAGGTTATATTAAAACAGCCTTTAACAGTTACAGGATTATTAAATAAATATGATGTAATAGCAGATGTTCATGGTGGTGGTTTTACTGGTCAGGCAGGTGCTATAAGACATGGTATTGCAAGAGCACTTGTTCAGGCAGATCCAGATTTAAAGCCAATATTAAAGAAGAATGGCTTCTTAACAAGAGATCCAAGAATGGTAGAAAGAAAGAAGTATGGCTTAAAGAAAGCAAGAAGAGCACCACAGTTCTCAAAGAGATAATTTTATCATTTGTTAGAGTTTTGTTTAGATATAAATTTGGCTTATTAAATATATAAAAGCACCAGATTGTTAACAATCTGGTGCTTTTATATAATCCAAATAAATCTATTATGATGTATAATTGACATAATTGTTCAAATAATGTTAAGATTAGATAAAAATAAATATATGTTCATGAATTCTATAATGATAATCTCATATCTATAAGGAGGAATTAAATGGATAATATCAGTGTTAATAATAAAAAAATGCGTGAAGGTAATGATGGAATAAAAGACGAAGAGGAAAAATATTGTCATTTAAAAAAGTTACATAGAATTGCTGAATATGCTTTTTATAGAGAATTCAGTAACTTATATTCTTATATTGATAGTGAATACTTTATAAAAAAAGTATTCAATGATAATTTTTATAAATCTGCAGATGACTTTATATTTAGAATGGATGTTACATACTTATCCTATAGTCAAGCCCTTAAAATGGCTTATAAGGACCTACAAAAGGGAGATTATTACTCATATCTATTGGCTTTAAAAACTATCATTGTTAAATTAAATGGGAATCATCGTTATACCTATTATGACAGAGATGAGATTTTAGATTTATTAAACGAAATGAAATCAGATTATTATTTTGATTGTAAGTTTGAAAAAGATATTTATATACCTAAAATATTACTTAATGAATGTAAAAAATATTTACCTATTGGGTTTCATGAAATGACCTTTGAGGAATATTATAATAGATCTACAAATTCATATTTTAATTCCTTTAAAAAATTGGATGAAAAAATACTTGAAAATGAATTTAAAATTGCTGTTAGACAAGGTAGTATTTATCATTATATTGTCGAGATTGATCACTATATTAATACAAAATATAAAGAGATTACTGCTAAGGAATGGATTTTTCTTTCAAAGCTATTATCTACATATTATGGTGAGGAAAAAAATCCATGGTCAAGAGATATGACTACTGATTTACTAAGAACATATTTGGGAATAAAAGACTTATGTAGTTCTCAAGAGTTTGAAAATATACTATTTCAACTTGTAACAGGAACACTAAAAATAATTATTAAAAAGATCTCTTTATCAGGAAATGATTTGCTTGCAAATGAATTAATAGAAATAATTAATTTCCTTATAAATGTTTATACTTTGGATAATAATAAACAATATTTGGTTTACATTGATGATTTTTTAAAAATGGTTGATAGAATTGAGAATACAATAGATCTATCAGGTATTTATGAATGGATGAATCAAAAATAAAGTGCTGATGAATTTCATCAGCACTTTATGCTTATAATAAAGATTTTTTATAGTATATGATTATCCATTTTTTTAAGGATTTAGAAAATTTTTATACATCAAAGGCGATTTTAAATAATTAGGTTTACAAAAAACATTTATTTTAAACTTTAGTATAAGGATGTGCCATGGTCAACATACAAAATCTGACCGGTAATTGCTTTAGATGCATCACTTGCAAAGAACAGTATAGCTTCAGCTTGATCTTCAGCTTGAGCTTCTGGGACTGTTAAATCTATATGTCTTGCACAGGCTTCCGCAAATTCATGATTAAACAGTTTAAATTGTTCTGGTGAATTTAGTTCTGTTGGTGTTGGACCAGGTGCAACAGCATTGCAGCGGATATCTGTATGTGAATATTGTAGAGCTATATTTTTAGTCATACTATTAACAGCTGCTTTTGCAGCACTGTATGCAATACCTGCAATGCCTTGGCTACCTATTGAAGAAACATTAACAATAGATCCTTTTCCGCATTTCTCCATATATTCTAATGTATATTTAGTCATATAAAAAACAGAAAATTGATCAATCTTGCAAACTTTTTCATACCATTCTTCTGTACATAAGTTGATAGGTATATGTCTATCAGCAATGCCAGCATTATTGACCAATATATCAATACGCCCAAATTTCTTAATTGTCTCATCAACAACTCTTCTACAATCTTCCATTTTCGAAACATCTGCTTGTATAGCTATAATATTACCACCTTCAGCTGTGATTTCATCAACTGTTTCTTGATTTTTTTCTGCACGTCTTGATACAATAACAACACTTGCTCCTTCTCTGCAGAAGAGTTTTGCAGTTGCACGGCCAATACCTGAATTTCCTCCTGTAATAATAGCAATTTTTCCCTCAAGCCTTCCCATAAATATTTTCTGGTTTCTAAAATAATAGCGTGTTCATAAAACTTTATTAGAAACCAGTTATTCACCACCTTTCCTTAACGATTTTGTTTAATTATAAACTAAAAAACTCAAACATTTACTATTAAAAAAATTTACACTTCTCATAAAATTATAATAATAATACATTGGATTGTATAATGCTAAAATTGCATAGTATAAAAATTGTTATTCCTTCTCTATAATGCTTCTAAATACATCATATATTTCATTTATAGTTGCTGAAATCTCCTCCGATGAAGCAGCCTGTGTTTCAGAATATTGACTAAATTCATTTATTCTTTTTATTATAATATCAATAGATTCCTTAATTTCAGAAAGAAACTTATTAACATTATCAGCGGACTCTTGGGATAGTTTTGCCATTTTACCCATCTCACCAGCCACAACACTAAACCCTCTTCCTATCTCTCCTGCTCTTGCAGCTTCAATAGTAGCATTAAGGGCTAAAAGTTTTGATTGAGATGCAATATTTTTTATAGTCTGTATAATAGTATCTATCTCGGTAATTTTATCTCTAGTTTCATTGGTAAAATTAACTATAGATTTAATATCGATTAATAGTTTTTGTGATTCTTCAGCTATCTCTTCAACAGCTTTGTTTGCATTTTGGAATGAATCAGAAATAGATTTTGATGCTATATTAAGCTTCATTTTCTCTTCAATATCTTTGACAACTGCTATTAAAATATCTGTCGATTCTCCATTTTCGTCAATGACAGGCGTAAACGTTACTTCAACAGGAACTTCAAAATGATTAGATGGATTAACTAAGGTAACAGACTTTTTATTTTTAATTATGTTATTTTCAAATTCGCCATACTTATTAGGATCGCCTTCTACATTTTTGCTTTTTAATCTTTTTCCCTGAAGTATATACAAAAATTTTTCAGAATCCATAATACCTATATTAATATCTTCGTTTATTAAATCTCCAAGAAATGGTGCAACCTCTTTTAATGAATTTAAGTATTTTTTTTCAAACATTGAATATGCCTCCTTAATTTTAAGTTGTAGTTATATATAAAGAATCGGATGATTTATTTATTATATAAATGCCTATTAGTCAAAAAATTCTTTAAATTAATAAATATTTATAAAAAATATAAAAGCAAAGCTCCTGAACATTTAACAAATAAACAGGAGCTTTAGTATTATATCTAATCACATTTTTTTTATTAAGCTAGCAAGTATGGCCTCACTTCTATTTATAAATTGCTCTACATCTTCAGGCCTAAGAGATTGTTGGCTCATAAGAGAAAGGTCGAACAACTGATTAATTACGATGTTAATTGTATCTTCATCAGAGTTTTTTAATATAAACTTTACTATTTCGTTATTTATATTAACCAATAAGGTGCTTTGTGCTTTTTTTCCTTTAGCATAAAAATCAGTTGGATTTATATATCCATATATTTCTAACATGTCTACCATTCTTCTTGACATTTCATCATTTATTATAAGGGTAGAAATATTATTGTATTCAAGTTTTGTAATCTTAAGGTTTATTGAACTTAATCTATTTCCTAATGCTTTTGTAATCTTTTGGGTTAATATCTCAACTTTTTGGTTATCATCTTCATCTAAGTGCCCATCAAAGAGTGATTCAATATTAGAATCAATTCTTATAAATTTTAGTTTTGGATGTATAACTTCGTATTTACGCATGAAAGGCTGATCAATTACGTGATCAAATAATAATGCATTTAAACCACACTTTTTGAATATCTCAATATAATGAGCTTGTTCTATTTCATCAGAGGCATAGTATATAGTATCAGGATGAGAATTGCTTTCATTTTCTAAATACTCTTGAATAGTATAATATTTACCATATATATCTTTAAAAATAACTTTACGTGTCATAACAGAAGCAAAAATTTTATCCTGCAATACTGCATATTTTACAAATGCATTTAAATGAGGCCAGTATTCTTCATAAACTTCTCGCTTATTTTGAAACATGTCATTTAGAGCAATTGTTACCTCTTGAGATAGGCTTTCATATATTAATGATATCATATTATCATACTGTTTATCTTCTCTTATTGTTGAACGTGAGACTACAAGAGGTAAATAGTCGCATTCAATGATACCGTTCTGAAGGTTTACAAATTTAGGTATTAGCTCACGAATGTTATCGCCAACATAAACACCTCTATTATAAACCTTTATTTTTCCATCAATTTCGTCTGTTCCATTTTTTGTATTTCTAAAAAACAGAATACCTCTTAAACCTATATCAATGCTTTCAAATTGAATCCAATAAAGAGGATCACAGGTATCATTGAAAAACTCTTTATAAAATGTATTCATATCATCAGAGTTAATAGAATCCTTAGGTTGTCTCCATATTGGAGAAGGATTGTTTACTAAGACATGATCAAATCCAGGTGCTTCAAAATATATAGCAGTTTTAGAAAAGATAAAATATTTTTTTATGCATTGGTATATTATATCTGGTTTTTCTAAATAGGGACTTTTTTCATCCAAATAGAGAATAACATCAGTACCTGTTTCGGACTTGTTACTCTCGCACATATTATAAGACATATCTGACATACAGTCCCATCGTACAGCTGGTGTATCTTTTTTATAGGACTTAGTATCAATGGCTACATGATCAGATATCATAAAAGCTGAATAAAAACCAACTCCAAAATGTCCGATGATTGTATCCTTACCTGCTTGATTGTGCTTGTTTATGAAATCAGTTGCACCAGAAAAAGCAATTTGGTTTATATATTTGTCCACTTCTTCGCTGCTCATACCAATACCATTATCACTTATAACAAGGCATTTTGACTCAGTATCAAGTCTAACAACAATTTTGCCATCTATTTGAGGAATACTTATATCATTTTTTCTTAGCTGGGAAAGCTTTTCAATGGCATCTAAAGCATTTGAAATAAGCTCTCTAAAAACAATGTCCTGTTCTGTGTATAACCACTGCTTTAATATTGTAAATATATTTTTACTTTCAATTGATAAAAAACCATTTTGATTAGTTATTGAATTACTAGCTGCTGCTTTAACCATAATCAATATCACTTCCTCCATTATAGTTGTCTACGGATTTATATTATATCATAGGTGTTATTGAAAAAGTACAAAAAAATCAAAATTTTCTATGCATATTATGAATTTTACGATTCAAAAATTATTTTTTATAATTTTAAATAAACTATTCATAATTTTATGAAAATATAAGGAGGGGAGAAAATGCATAATACATAATACACCATTTGTATTTTTATGACAGATTTTAGAAAATAGCTTAAAAATGAATTGTGAGAAATTATAAAATTTTTTTGCCTGAAATGTGAAAAAATTAACAAAAATAAGAATTACTTCTTTAAAACTTGAATTTAAATTATATCTTGTTGTAAGGCAAGGGGCATTTTATAAAGGGAGATGATAAGGGTTGAACTTTTCAAATACCACATTAGAAAAAGTAGATAGGGTTATAGTAAAAATTATTAAAAGTATTTCATATATTTCAGGAGTATGCCTTGTAGGTATTATGCTTACAGCTTTTTTTAATGTATTAGGTGAAAAATTGAAAGTTTTAGGGATACCAGTCAGCGGAATTCCAGCTTCTACAGAGATTATTCAATATCTACATATCCCGGTTGTTTTTCTTGCTGCAGCTTATGTTACTCTTGAACGCGGTCATACCAGAATTGATATGATTTCCAGTAAATTTCCGACTATTTTGCAGAAAATATTTAATACTTTTGGTAATATTTGTGGAATACTTATATGTGCCTTTATAAGCCAACGTGGATTTCTGCAGATGTCAAAATACATAAAACGTAAGCAGATGAGTTCTGTTTCAGGTATAGGATTTCCGCTGTGGCCTTTTGCATTAATACTAGCTGTAGGTTTTGCATTGCTTTCATTTTCTTTTCTTTGGTGTATAATTCGACAATATGGTATAAAAGGATTTAATGAGGGAGGGGACAGATAATGGAACCATGGTTAATTGGTATAATTAGCTTTCTTGTTATGATGTTTATGGTCTTTGGAGGGATTCCAGTTTTTATATCAATGCTTGTTGCTGCTTTTGGAGGATTTGTTGCACTGTATCATGGAGATATGACCATGGTTTTAACGCAATTTACAAATGCCCCGTTTAATCTGGGAGCCAACTATAATTATGCGGTACTTCCAATGTTTATGTTACTTGGAGCTTTGGCTGGTGAGACTGGTATTGGAGAAGGTGCTTTTTCTTCTATGAAAGCATTCCTTGGCCGAATTAAAGGTGGACTTTTATATACAGTCATTGGAGCTAATGCTGTATTTGGAGCATGTTCAGGTTCATCAATTGCTGGGAACATTGTATTTGGAAAACTTGCAATACCAGAACTAGAAAAAGCAGGATATAGCAGAAAATACTCTTTAGGTTGTATTGCTGCTTCTGGTGCTTTGTCAACACTGATACCCCCATCAATGGGGATTATCATGTTTTGTTTAATTGCGCCATCACCATTAGTTTATAAAGGAGAAAATATGAATCTTTCTGTAGGTTCTGCACTTATGTGTGGCTTTGGCCCAGGTATTCTTACTATGATTGCTCTGGGGATTACAGTATACCTTATTGGTAAATTTGAAAAGGGAGCTTTGCCACCTGGTGGTGGTCCCAAGGTAAGCACTAATGAAAAGATAAAATCACTTAAATTGCTTATTCCGATAGTATGCCTTTTTGGTCTTATTATGGGGGGAACCTTCTTAGGATGGTTTACAGCAACTGTTGCAGGTGCCATAGGAGCAACGGCTATATGTATATATGCGTTTGCTAAACGAGTACCATTTAAAAAGATTTGTTATTGTATTTGGGATGCAGCTGTAATGGAAGCAGCTATTTTTCCTATCATAATAGGAGGTCAAATTTTTGGCCGCTTCATTTCAGATACTAAACTTGCTAACTTTTTATCACAAGCAATTGCTGACATTAATGCACCGCCTTATGTCGTTTTTTTACTGGTTATGCTTTTATATATATTGTGTGGATGTGTTATGGATATTGTATCTATAATCATAATTACTGTTCCAATTGTATTCCCAATACTTGTTAATCTTGGGTTTAATCCCTATGTGCTAATCATTGCTCTTTGCTTTATGACAGAGATAGCAGGACTTACTCCGCCTGTTGGCATGAACGTATTTGCTACTGCTAATGCGTTACGTGTAAATCCATCAGAAGTATTCAAAGGTGTATTGCCATACTTTATTACAGAGGTTTGTATTGTCGCATTAATAGGTCTTTTTCCACAGATTGTAACTGTAATACCAGCTTTATTAAAAGTTCCGGGTTTTTAATAGGCTGATAAATTTATAATATTAACTATTTTGCCAAATTTAAATATTTAAATAAAAGGGGGCTTATAAAATGAAAAAAATAATTTCAATTATCATGTCAATTATTATTATTTTATCAGTATCCATTTTAGGTGGATGTAGTCAAAAAACAAGTACAAGCAATAAAGAATCTACAAATGACAATACTATTGCACCACTAACCATTAAATTTAGTTCTACATTTCAAGAAACTGAAACTGGTGGAACAATATTGAAACATTTTATAAACAGGGTATCTGAGTTATCTAATGGCGCAATTAAAGTTGATATGAGTTGGGGAGGTACTTTATTTACTTCTGCTGACGAACTTGATGCAGTAATGGATGGAGCTGTAAATATGGTAGCTTTAGGTCACATGCCCCATTTAAATACCCTTACATACTTATCTTTCCCAGGATTTGCACCAGGTGGATCAAAAGCAGCTTTAGACTATTTTAAAACTTTAGTATTTGATGATCCTGAAACTTCAGCCCTTATTCAAGGTGAAGCACAGAAATTGGGTATTAAATACCTAAATGTTATTGCTGGAGGAGCTAATGCCTTTTGTTCAAAACATAAATTTACTGATTTGAATTCTCTTGTAAAAGGTTCATCAGCTTTTGGAAATATGGATGCTGCTATATTTAAAAAATTGGGATTTAAGGTAACAAAAATAGCTCCACCAGAAGTATATGATGCTTTGAATCGTGGACTTATAGATTCAACCCAAATGGCCCTAGCACCTATGGTAGCAATGAGCTGGTATGAACCTGCGCCTTATTGGGCATTAGATGGTACTTATGCAGCGGGTAATTTCTTTACAGTTAATCTTAGCTGGTGGAATAGTTTGACAGATGCACAAAGAAAAGTTATAGAGCAGGCAGCTAAAGATACACAGGAGTATACAGCTACTTTATATGATGAAGCAATACAAAAGGATATTGATACGGTTGAGCAAAAGACAGGTAATAAGTTTATAGAATTTAGCAAAGAAGATAAGGACCGCATTTGGGCTGCAGCCTTTGAGGCAAAAGCAGAATCAGCTATGGAACTTGCTAAAGCAGCTGGGAAGACGGAAGGTATGATTAAAATTCTTGAAAAGGCAGCAAAGATAACAGGATATAACTGGAAGCATCAATAATTTCTTTCTTGTTGGATAGGATAACTTTCCTATTCAACAAGAAATTTTAAATTGCCAGCAAGTTATAGCAATGTACTTTTTAGATAGTGATGACCTATAAAATTTAACTTTTATATAGGAGGAATGCAAATGAATATTAAATATAAAAATCTTTTGTCGCCTTTAGAGATACGAGGATATGTATTAAAGAACAGATTAGGTGCTGCTAATTCGCTACCACACTTTTTACAAGGTCCAGAACCATACCCAGCAAATCCTGTAATAACACATTATGCAAATAAAGCCAAGAGTGGTGCTGCAATTGTTACATGTATGGGCATAAATAATTTCAGTAGAGGATCTAAACTTCCAATGGATCTTGATATTGCTCATTTCCCTGACTTTGACTTATATGATCCTACTTGCCAAAACTATCTAATGCAGCTGGCTGATGTAATTCATTATTATGATTCAATTGCATGCATGGGATTTTTTGTTGGTCCTCAAACAGGATATCCTTTAAAAGATGGTGATGCCATTAAGATAATTGATGCTCACAAAAATGTAGAAGACTATGATGAAGAGACGTTGGAATTGATTGCAGATAGTTATGCTGAGCAGTGTGGTATTCTAAAGTTTTTAGGATTTGATATGGTGTCAATTCACTGTGCATATCGTGGCCAATTGCCTGCAAAATTTTTGTCGCCTCTTTTGAATAATCGTAATGATAAATTCGGAGGAAGTTTGGAAAATAGAGCACGTTTTCCTCTTATGATTTTTGAACGTGTAAGGGAGAAGGTAGGATCAAATTTCATAATAGAATTAATAATGAGTGCTGAAGAACCAAAAGGTGGCTATACTTTAGAGGATACAGCTTCTTTCTTAAAGATGGCTGAAAAATATATTGATATTGTTCAGCTAAGAGCACCAGATGTTGATATGGCTCATCCAACAGGATTTAATTTAGAAGAAACTCCCTTTATTCATTATGCCGAATATATAAAGAAAAGTGGTACAAATGTAATTGTAGCTACAATAGGTGGATATCAGGATTTTGATATTTGCGAAGAAGTAATTGCAACAGGAAAAGCAGATATAATTTATATGGCAAGAAGCTGGATTAGTAATCCTAATTATGGACAACTAGCTTATGAAGGGAATAAAGAGGATGTTGTTCCATGTATAAGGTGTAATAAGTGCCATGGGAGAGGGAAAAACGATCCTTTTGTTAGTGTTTGTTCTGTTAATCCAATAATAGGGTTAGAACATCTAATTGATAAACTTGTTGTTATGCCTACAGAAAGTAAAAATATTGCAGTAATTGGTGGGGGACCTGCAGGGATGAAGGCAGCTATAGAATTACATGATAGAGGCCATAAAGTAACCTTATACGAGGCTACTGACTCTCTTGGAGGAATGCTTAAACATTCTGATTATGTAGATTTTAAGTGGCCAGTTAGAAGATTTAAAAATTATTTAATTGATCAGGTTAAAAAACGCAATATTACTATTTATTTAAATACAAAAGTAATACCAGATATGATTAAAGATAAGGGCTATGATGTTGTAATAACGGCTTTAGGTGCACAACCAATAAAACCTAAAATTCCTGGAATTGATAATGAAAATGTTGTGTTTGCACCGGATGCCTTTATTAACCCTGATAAACTAGGTAAAAAAGTTGTTGTAATTGGTGGAGGAGAAGTTGGAGTTGAAACGGGAATGTATCTTGCTAAAAAAGGTCATAATGTAACAGTATTAGAAATGCGTGACATTCTTGCTGCAGATACAACACTTATTCATTACCGTTCTATGTTTGAAGAAGCATGGAAATCAATACCTACATTCAGTTATATATTAAATGCACGTTGCACAAGTATTGAAGCCAATAAAGTTAGATATATAGATAAAAATGGAGATGAAAAATATATAGAAGCTGACAGTGTGATTGTTGCAGCCGGAATGAGATCCAAAAAAGAAGAGGCACTTAATTTCTACGGCTCGGCTGGTAGATTTTATATGATTGGAGATTGTAAGAAGGCCGCTACAATTCAGCAAGCAATGCGCAGTGCATATTCAACTGCATCTACAATCTAGATTTATAAAAACTGTTATATGCTAATGGCAATGTCAAGTATTTAAAGTCAGAATTTACTGATATTCAATGCATATTATGAATTTTACGATTCATTATTAATAATTTAAAATTTATAATATAAACAATATTTAAAAAAATATTTAATAGGAGGTTTAATATGTCAAATAAAAGAGAAACAAACACAAGTTATGTAAAATGGCCTACATTTGAAGAGATCAAAGAAATGTTCAAAGAACACTTTATTATGGACAGAAGAGAAGATGGTGTTGTTACTGTACGTATGCATACTAAAGGCGGTCCACTTATCTGGTCAATGGAGCTTCATGACGCAATAGGTAAAATGTGGAGAATGCTTGGAACAGACCGTGATACTGAGATGATAATCTTCACTGGTACAGGCAATATATGGGTTACAGACTTTGAGGCTGCAAGCTGGGCTCCAGAAGGAGATGATCCAGGTGAAACAAGATACAATCACATGTTTGTAGATGGAAGAAGAATGATAATTGCTATGATACAAGATGTTGAAGTGCCAACTCTTGGTGTATTAAGCGGTTCAGGTGGACATACTGAATTAGCACTTATGTGCGACTTAGCAATTGCAGCTGATGATATTACTGTTCTTGATCCACACATGTTACCAGGAACAAACAACGTACCCGGTGATGGAATACATAGCTGCTTCATGCAACTTATGCCATATAGATTTGCTACATGGTATTTAATGACTGGAGATAAGATGACAGCCCAAGACCTTGTTAGATTAGGATTAGTTTCAGAAATAGTTCCAAGAGAAAGATTAATGGATCGTGCTTATGAAATAGCGGACATGCTTATGGCACAAAATAGGGTTGCAAGAAGACTTACAGCTCAATTAGTAAGAAGAAGCTGGAAGAAGAGAATTGCAGATGATCTTGATATGGCATTTGGAACTGAAATGTTTGGAATGTTCTGCTCAGATGAGCTTCATTCAGAATTATTATCAATGATTAAATACTTAGGATTAGAAGGAAAGATAGATCCTCCATTAAAAGGAAAAATAAGATAATAATATAACACGCAGAGATTTTAAAATCTCTGCGCGTTTTCAACAAGAAGAGGTGATGGTAGTGAAGAAGATTCTTGCTATAAATTGTGGCTCTACTTCTACCAAAGTAGCATATTTTGAAGATGATAAAATGGTTAGTAAGGTATCTTTAAATATAACTGCAGAAGAGTTAAAAAAGATGCCAAAGGTATTAGATCAGCTTGAATACAGAACAAATCAGGTTAAGCAATTCTTAGAAGAGAATAAACTAAATCCTGCAGAGTTTGATATCATTGTTACAAGAGCTGGAACCCTTCCGCATGTTCCCGTAGCAGGAGCTTATGAAGTTAATGAATTAATGATAGCTACTCTAATATATGCGCCAGAAGCCCAGCATGCATGTACATTATCATGTCTAATTGCAAAGCGTTTAGTTGAAGGATTAGATATTCCTGTTATTGTTTATGATCCTGAATGTGTTGATTCTGCAGATGAAATTGCTAAAATAACTGGAATTCCTGAAATAACTAATATGCCACTTGTGCATTTACTCAATACAAAAGCTGCAGGAATTGAATATGCAAAATCTGTAGGAAAGGATTATAAAGATTTGAATCTTATTATTGCTCATCTTGGAGGAGGAATTACATTAGGTTTTCATGACCATGGACGAGTAGCTGATTGGGTATATGATGATGAAGGGCCTATGTCACCTCAAAGAGCAGGAGCAATTCCTACAAGATATATGGCTAATTTCTGCTATGATTGGTTTAAAAATGGAAAGACATTGAAAGAATTAAGGATGTATCTTTGTGGACAATCAGGTATGGTTGCATATTTGGGAACACAGGATGTTAGAGAAGTTGAAAAGATGATTGATGAAGGCGACAAGAAAGCTGAGTTGATTTTAAAGGCAATGGCTTATGGTGTTGCTAAAAGCATTGGACAACTTGCTGTTATAAGGAATGGTAAGGTTGACCAGATAATAATAACAGGAGGTATTGCATATAGTGAAAGAATTACAAACTGGATAAAGGAAAAGGTATCTTTCATTGCACCTGTTACTATTATTCCTGGTGAGAAAGAAATGGAAGCTTTAGCATGGGGTGCTCTTCGTGTGTTGAATAAAGAAGAAGAAGTTCACTCTTATAATGTATTTCCAAAAGGTTATAAGTCAATAGAGGAGATTATAAATAATCCAAATTGTCTTGCTTAATTTGCATATATTAATATGAAAAAGTATAGGGGAGATAAAAATGGCATTAGATAATAAAGTAATTATAACTGCAGCCTTAACAGGCGCTATGACACCAAAAGAATTGAATCCATCAATTCCGCTGACACCAGAAGAAATTGCAGAAGATGCATACAATTGCTGGAAAGCAGGTGCAGCAGTTGTTCATTTGCACATGAGAGATGATAATGGAATTGGGACAATGGATAAGGAAAAATTTAAGAAAACAATCGATTTAATTAAAGAAAGAACAGATTGTAATGTAGTAATTAATTGTACAACATCAGGAGATAGCAGAGCCAGCTATGAAGAGAGAATGGCACATTTATCTTATGTAAAGCCTGAAATGGCATCTTTTGATGCAGGATCATTTAACTGGATGCCTTTTGGTGTTTTTGATAATTCACCACAATTCTTGGAACAACTAGGTTTGAAAATGAAAGAATTAAAAATAAAACCTGAACTTGAAATATTCGACTCTGGTTTTATGAATATTGTAAATTACTATGTAAAAAAAGGAGTTCTTGAAACGCCTTGTCACTATCAGTTTGTACTTGGTGTACTTGGTGGAATGGAAGCTACAGTAAAAAATCTTGTATACCTACATGATATGCTGCCTGAAGGTTCAACTTGGTCTGCCTTTGGAGTAGGTAAACAACACCTACCTATTATGTATGCAGCTCTATCTTTAGGTGGACATATAAGGGTAGGACTTGAGGATAATGTTTATTATAGCAAAGGAAAGCTTGCTACAAATGTGATGTTGGTAGAAAGAGCAGTAAGAGTTGTTAGAGAATTTGGAAAAGAGCCTGCAACATCAGATGAAGCAAGAGAAATACTTGGTATAAAAAAGTAATTAGGTGATGGTTATGTATAAGAAATTTGAAGAGTTAATTAATACACGTCTTAATAGGAGTAGATCGCCTAAAAGAGCTGTTGTAGCTGGTGCAAATGAAGACCATGTACTCGAAGCAGTGTTTTTAGCTCAGGAAAAAGGTTTTGCAACTCCTGTTTTAGTAGGGGATAAAGAAAAAGTAAAAGATATGATTCAAAGGATGAATTATTTAAATAGAGATTACGAAATTGTTCATTGTGAAATAGATGAAAATCCTTCAGAAATAGCTGTAAAGCTAATTCATGAAGGTAAAGGTGATTTCATTGTTAAAGGTAAGATTGAGACAAAGAATTTACTAAGACCAATTCTTAATAAAGAAACTGGCTTGAATAAAAAAGGCTTTATAACGCATTTTGGCCTTATGCAACTTAAAGGATATCATAAGCTTTTAGCTATAAGTGACTGTGCGGTTATTCCATATCCAACTTTGGAAGATAAAAAGAAAATTATAAATGAAGGAATGGAAGCTTTAAGGAAATTAGGTTATGAGAAACCGGTTGTTGGTGCGTTATGTGCCGTTGAAACAGTAAGTGAAAAAATGCCTGAAACCGTTGATGCTCAAAGATTACAGGAGATGTCACTTAGTGGTGAATTTGGAGATGGAGTTGTAATAGGTCCTATTTCTTATGATCTTGCAACCCGAAAAGAATCTGCAAAAATAAAGGGATATGATTCCCCTTATGCTGGTGATGTTGATATGCTTTTGGTACCTCAATTGGTTACTGGAAATGTAATGAGTAAAATATGGAGTGCAGATCCTGACAATATCATGGCTGGTTGTCTTGTTGGTGCTGATATACCAATTGTATTAACATCAAGAAGTGCTAGTATGAATGAAAAGCTATACTCAATATTGTTATGCAATATGCTTAGTTAATTGAGTTAGTATAAGCTATATTATTTGGAAAAAAGAATAAATACAAAATCATTCCTTTAAATCTTTTTTACTAAGATCTTTGATAATATCCACAAAACTGTTAACTATTTCAGATGTATTTGATTTTTTACGAAGCATTACAATTGTACCTTTAGCAGAAAAGTCATCTAAGTTGATGTAGGAAATATTTTCATCGCTATTTTTAGATTTTGTTAAAGATGTAGGAACAATACCATACCCTAAGCCTAAAGAAACATCAAATACAACTGATTCAGTAGTGTTTACATAAATTGTATTAATTTTCTTTATGCCGGCAAAACGTTGAAATTCATGAATTATTAATTTCATAAAAGGTGGTTCAATATATGTTGGTAGAATAAGAGGGAGTGATTTTACAATTTCAGCTATTGATTCTTTAGAAGGATTTTTATAGAACTTTGATGGTATTAGTAAGGAGAAATCATCTGTTCCCACTGGAATAATCTCAAGTTCATCATAGTCTGAACAAGCAAAATCGTAAGTAAATCCAATGTTGTAAATACCATAAAGTATTGCACAAGGGATTTCATTGAAGTTGTATGATTCCACTATGAGATTTATTGATGGATATTTTTCCTTCATTAGAATCAATGCGTCTGATAATGTTTTGCACAATTTTCCAGGTGAAGTAATTCTGAGTGTTCCGGTATTACCTTTATCTGCCAATTGAACATTATTAATAACAATTTGAAGATGCCTAATTAGAAGTTCACACTCATTATATAATGCTTCACCGGCTTCAGTAAACTGAATTTTCTTGTTGTCACGTTCAAAAAGCTTTACACCGAGTTCTTCTTCAAGGCTCATTATGTGACGGCTTAATGTCGATTGGCTGATAAAGAAGTGCTTAGCTGCTTTTGTAATGTTTTTATATTTTCCAATATACTGAAAATATTGAAGTGTTTCAATATTCATAAAAATCCTCCCTCCGTATTTGTACAGAAATAATTTTAACATAAAAAAAAAGTGGAAAGCAATTAGTTAAATTATGTATATATAAAAAGGATTTTGAAAGGGAGTTTTAGCATGGAGAAATGTGTTATCGTAGCTTATGGTCGTTCAGCCATAGCCAAGGCTATTAAAGGTACATTAGCTGCTGCAAATCCTGTTGATTTTGGTGCAGAGGTGCTAAAAGGCGTTGTTAAAAGAGTTCCTCAACTTGATTTAAATGATATTGATGATGTAATTGTAGGATGTGCAATACCTGAAGGGAAAATGGGTTTAAATCCAGCAAGAAATATTGTAATAAGAGCAGGATTCCCAGTTGAAGTTCCAGCTCAGACTGTTAACCGCTTTTGTGCATCGGGTGTACAGGCAGTAGCAATAGGTGCTTCTATGATAATGAGTGGTTTACAGGACGTTGTAATTGCAGGTGGGGTAGAATCCATGTCATGCCCTGTTATTTCAGATAATTCAGCTTATTTAAATGAATGGCTTCTTAATAATACAGATATCTATATGCCCATGGGAATTACAGCTGAAAACGTAGCAGCAAGATGTGGTATAAGCAGAGAGCGTATGGAACAGATGGCTGTTGAAAGCCATGCTAAAGCTGCAGAGGCTGTAGAAAATGGCCTGTTTGATGACGAAATAATTCCTGTTACAGGATATGATAAAGAAGGTAATCCCGTTATATTTAAACGTGATGAATGCTATAGAAAAGGAACAAACATGGAGGTATTGGCTACTTTGAAGCCTTGCTTTAAGGAAGATGGTTTGGTAACGGCTGCCACATCTTCACAAAGAAGTGATGGTGCTTCCTTTGTTGTGTTGATGTCTGAAAAAAAGGCAAAAGAACTTGGAATAAAACCAATTGCAAGTTTTATATCCTTTGCAGTTGAGGGGTTAGACCCGGCATATATGGGATTAGGTCCAATTTATGCAGTTGAGAAAGTTTTAGATAAATCAGGTCTCACTCTTGAAGATATGGATGTAATTGAACTAAATGAAGCTTTTGCATCACAAGCTATTGCAACGATTGATGAACTTAAAATGGATAAGAGTAAAGTTAACCCAAGAGGTGGCGCTCTTGCTCTTGGACATCCATTGGGAGCAACCGGTGCAATATTACTTTGTAAAGCTATGAATTACTTAAAAGACACAGGTGGTAAATATGGCCTTATTACTATGTGTGTCGGTGGAGGAATGGGAGCAGCCTGCATTATAGAAATGATGGAATAGGAGGAATAATATTGAATTTTGAACGCAGAAGATGGATATATATGGCATCGGCAATGGTGTTGGCATTGTGCTCTGGAATAGGATATGCATGGAGTGTATTTCAAAAGCCACTTATGGGAAATTTAAATTGTGGACTTAAAGCTATTTCCTTTACATTCACAATTCAGATACTTATATCAACCATTGCACCTGTTTTTCTTGGAAAATATCAGAAGACATTAGGAGTTGGAAATTATCTAAGAATAGGTATTGGCTTTTATGTAATTGGTCTTGCTGCAACAATGTTTACAAATACAATAGGCTATTTATATATTGTATATGGCATTGTTGTAGGTATTGGGATTGCAATGTTGTATCCAACCTTAATGTCATATTCTACAAGTTTATTTCCAGATAAGACTGGATTAGCCTCAGGTATTTTAGCATGTTCTTATGGAAGTGGTGCAGTTCTATGGGCTCCCATTGCAACACTTTTTATGAAAAAGCATGGCGTATTAGCTGTATTTGGTTTGTTTGCAGTTATATTTGCTGTTGTAATGATTCCAACCTCATTTCTTATAAAGAATGTACCTGAGAATTTTAATGAAAGGCTAAAGAAAGTCTCAAAAACAAGTAATAATGTTGTAGGTAATATGGATTACACATGGAGAGAAATGTTAAAGACATCAACATATTACATTTTGGTTATAACACTTACATTGGGGGCTACAGCAGGCTTAATGGTTATGGGACATGCTTCAACAATTCTACAGGAAGTTCTTAAGTACACAGCTGAAAGAGCAGCACTATTGGTTGGATTGTTTTCTGTTTTTAATTCCTTTGGACGTTTTATATTTGGATTTGTTTCAGACCGTTTTGGAAGATATAATGTCATGATGTTTTTATTTGCTGTAATTGGTGGAGCTATGATACTGCTTACTAAATCAAGCGGCATAATATTTGTAGCCGCACTTCTTATAATAAGTGCCTGCTATGGAGGGTTTACTTCTATGTTTTCACCAGTATGTGCTGATAACTTTGGTTTGAAAAATCTTTCTGTTAACTATCCTTTTCTCTATGTTGCTTACGGATTAGCAGGGGCTATTGGCCCACAGCTTGCAGCAAGAATTAAGACTGTAAGCGGAGGATATAATTTGGCATTTTTGACTGTAACAGGTATGAGCGTTTTGGGATTTTTCTTAGTACTCTTTTTGAAGTCTAAAAAGAAATTGCACTCAAAATATAACTTTTAATAATTAGGGGTGACTTATGAAGAAAGTAAGTTTAAAAATCGATGGATATTTAATTGAAGCAGAAGAAGGACAAAACTTGTTGCAGGCTGCATTGGATGCTGGAATATATATTCCACATCTGTGTTATCATCCTGATTTAACACCTTATGGTAATTGCAAGTTGTGTGCAGTAGAAATAGAAGGTGTGCCAAATATTGTTCAAGCATGTGAAACAATTGTCAAAGATGGAATGAATGTCAATACAAAGACAGAATCTGTAAAAAAACTACGTATGACGGCTTTAGAACTAATATTAGCAAGCCATCCGAAAGATTGTACATCTTGTGATAAATATTTAAACTGCGAATTACAGGCACTTATGCAATACATGGGTGTTGCTCATTCAAGGCTTAGAGAAATTGAGAAAGAAAATACAAGGATAGCAAAGTCAGACAATATGATTAAAAGGGAAATGCAACGTTGTATACAGTGTGGACGTTGTGTGCGTGCCTGTGAAGAGCTTCGAGGTGTAGGTGTACTTAACTTTAATAAGAAAAACGGTGAAACCTATATCTACACAAAAGGTGATAAACCATTGGTTGACACAGACTGTAGATTCTGTGGAGCATGTGTTGAAGTGTGTCCAACAGGTGCACTGCAGGATGTAAAAGGAATTTTTGCAAAGGATGCTCCAAGAAACTTAGCATTAGTTCCATGTAAAAATAATTGCCCTGCACATACTGATATACCAATGTATGTAAGACTTGTGCGAGAGGGAAGATACAGTGATGCTGTTTCAGTTATCAGAGAAAAGCTTACATTTCCACATTCTCTTGGTTATGTTTGTACACATGCCTGTGAGTTAGGTTGTAAAAGGACACATTTGAATGAACCTATATCTATTAGAGAAATAAAAAGATTTGCAGTTGAAAACGATAAGGAACACCTATGGAAGAAAAGGATTACAATAAATAAGCCTAATGGTAAAAAGGTTGCAATAATTGGAGGGGGTCCTGCTGGAATGACAGCAGCATACTATTTGGCTAAAAAAGGTTATGAAGCAGAAGTTTATGAAAGACATAACCGTCCAGGAGGAATGCTTTCCTATGGTATACCTAAATATAGGTTGCCTCAAGATGTTGTGGACAGAGAGATAGAGATATTAAAGGAAATTGGAATAAAAGTATATACTAATTCCAATATTAAATCAATTAATGAGCTTCAAGATAAAAACTATGATGCAATACTTATAGCTACTGGTGCAACAAGAGGGAAAAGACCACCGGACTATAATAAACAATGGAAAAATGCTTATGATGCTGTTGACTTTTGCAGAATGGCTTGTGAAGGCACATTACCTAAATTAGGTGATACAGTAACAGTCTATGGTGGAGGAAACGTAGGATTTGACTGTGCAAGGATAGCAAAGAAGTTAGGTGTTTATACAGTAAGGATAGTTTGCATGGAAGCGCGTAATAGTATGCTAGCAGATCCCGAAGAAATAAATAGTGCTTTAGAAGAAAAAATAGAGATACTTAACAGTAAAATAATTGCAAATGTGAATGAGTCTTTTGATAATGTGAATTCACTACTACTAAAAAACATTAAGAGTTTTAAATTTACTGAAAAGGGCTTGGAACTTGACATCGAGGAAGGGTCAGAGATGGAACTTACAACCGATACAATAATATTTGCAACAGGTCAACAGCCAGAGCTTGATGAATCCTTTGGAATTGAACTGGTTAGAAAAAGCTTTGCAAAAGTTGATGAAAATATGAAAACAAGTAGAGATGGTGTATTTGCAGCAGGTGATGTTATCTATGGAACTAAATCTGTAGTAGATGCTATTGCCTCAGGACGCCAGGCTGCAATGAATATTGATAAATATTTAGGCGGCGATGGGGATATTGAAGAGGTACTATTTGAAAGAGAAAAATTAAATCCTAATATTGGTACAATTGAAAACTTTTCAAGCCTACCAAGAATTAGTAATTTTAAAGATGCTTGTGATGCGAAGGCAGAATCAACTCGTTGTTTACAATGTGACCTAAGGCTTGATATACAAAAAGTAAAATATTGGGTTGATCCGCAATTTAAAAAGGTAAAGGAGGTGATAAAATGACCTGTGAGGCAAACAGTACAGTATTTCCAAAATGGAATGCTTCTGATAGCAACGCCTGTGTTGTTGATTATTGTATGAATATTATGGATATTGCGAGAAAAGAATCCTGTGGAAAATGTGTTCTCTGCAGAGAGGGTACATGGCAAGTTTTTAAAATCATAAAGGATATAACTGAAGGTAATTCAAAGAGTGAAGATTTTGAATTATTACTTGATATTCTCGAGCAGATAAATAAATGTGCAAGTTGTGAAATGTCAAGGACTGCAGCATTAATTTGCATTAATTTGATGAAAGAGCATGAAGAAGAGTGGGACAAACATATCCGTCGTAAAAGATGTTCAAATATGATATGTAAATGTAGTTATACACTTTATGTAGATCCCCAGTTATGTGATGGATGTGGTAAATGCTTGGAAAGTTGTTCACAGGGTGCAATTGCTGGTGGGGCAGATATGATTCACGTTATCGATACAAATGTATGTAATAAATGCATGGTTTGTGTATCTGTTTGCCCCAAAGGTGCAATAAAGAAGGCTGGTGCAGTAAAACCTATACTTCCCAGTGAACCAGTACAAGTAGGCAGTTTTAATCAAACTTCTGATGGACAGGAAGATGGTATGACAAGGAGAAGGCGCAGGAGACAGTAAGATACTTTTTAATCAATAATTAAAAGCCAAGACATTAGTATTTAAGAAAGGGGATGTTTTTATGAGCATGAATTTAGAGGCTGATGTTATTGTAATAGGTGGCGGTGCATCAGGAATTACAGCTGCTGTAGCAGCAGCAGAAAAGGGAGCAAGTGTTATAGTTTTAGAAAAAGGAAGTACTACTGGTGGAGCAGCAAGCATGGGAATGGGCCTTTTTGCTGTGGAGTCAAAATATCAGAAGGCTCAATTAATTGATTTTACTAAAGAGGATGCTTTTAATCTATTAATGAATTATACTCATTGGAGAGTAGATGCAAGGCTTGTAAGAAAGTATATTGAACAGTCAAGCAACACAATTGAATGGCTTGAATCTATGGGAGTAGAATTTTTAGGAGCATATAAATATTTTGAAAAGTCTACCCAAACTTGGCATATTGTAAAAATTAAAGGAAGCAATGCTCCAGCAGAAAGAGCAGCATCTAACATGTTTAGAGTTTTGACAGAAAGAGCAGAAGAGTTAGGTGTTAAGATTATGTACAAGACTAAAGCAACAAAAATATTAAAAGAGGATGGATATGTTACTGGAGTTGAATTAATAACTTCTGATGGTGAAAAAGTTACTGCTGAATGTAATGCTGTTATTGTTGCAACAGGTGGATTTGGTGATAATCCAAAGATGATACATGACATACTTGGATATGAATGGGGCAAGGATTTACACTCATTCAGAATACCAGGGGTACAGGGTGAAGGATTGCAAATGCTCTGGGAAGCAGGTGCTGGAAGAACTCAACCAACTATGGAATTGACATATACTACACCAGGGGTAACAGATATATTTAAAACAATAAGTGAAACAATGAGACAGCCTAATCTTATGGTTAATCTTGATGGGAAACGCTTCATTAACGAAGAGATTATGAATAATACAGTTTACACAGGCAATGCTATATCATTACAAAGAGAGAGAATGGCTTTTACAATAATTGATGACAGTATACTGGATTATTATAGGAAGAACGGTCTTGATTATGTTACTGTACATCACAATATTAAGACAATTGAAAAATGGGAAAAAGAAATTGAAGCTTACTTTAAGGGAGAGGCTTCTGAAACTGCTGGACTTAGCGAACTTCATAATGAGGAACAAAAGCATCAAGTTAACGTTTTTGTAGCAGATACATTAGAAGAATTATGCGAAAAAACAGGAATAGACCTTAAAAACTTAAAGGAAACTATTGAGGAGTACAATAGAATGTGTACAACTTCCGACGAAATGTTCTTTAAAAAGCATAAATATATGAAGCCTTTAAAAGGTGGAAAGTATTATGCTGCAAGACATTTTCCAGCAGGATATGGCAGCCTTGGCGGAGTAAAAACAAACGATAAAATGGAAGTTCTTGATCCATCAGGAATTAAAATACCAGGTCTATATGCATGTGGAACAGATGCATGTAATATCTATGGAGATAGCTATTGCTTCTTCATGCCAGGAAATACAATGGGTTTTGCTGTTAACAGCGGAAGAATGGCTGGTTATAATGCAGTGGATTATATGGATTCTGAAGAATTTAAATAAATATAAAGAACGGGGGGATAGATATGTTTAAAAATAAGAGATTTGCTGCTTATGCAATTGCATTTAATATTATCGGTATATTTTATATGTTTTTCTACTCGGGACTTCAAAATGACCATTTAAATATTCTTACTCCATATTTGCAATCAAAATTAGGCTGGAATGACCTAAAAATAACAAATCCTGTTACAGCAGGAGCAATGGTAACAATTGTACTTTATTTAGTTATAGGTTCACTATTTGTAAAATATGGTGTTAAAAAAATATTAGTACCGAGTATATTTATTTTGGCATTAGGGTGTATTGGGATTGCAGTAGCAGGTGAAAACTATGCGTTATATGCAGTAAGTTTGTTCTTTGTACGTATAATGGTAGTTCCTCTTCAAATGGGAGGATTTATGCTGGCTGCAAACTGGTTTATAAAATATAGAGGACGAGTTTTAGGTGTGATTACAGCTGGTAGCCCTTTAATGTCTGTTGTAGGTATTGGTGTGCTAACATCTTTAGTTGGTAAATATGGATTGAATACATATATAATGATTGCTGGTGTTTTAATTTTGATGGCACTTTTAACTATTTTTGTTATCAAGGATACACCAGAGGAACTTGGGCTATTCCCTGATGGCGCTGATCATGCACCAATTTCTGAAAAAGAAGAGGTTGGAGGAGATATTACATTAAAAGAGATATTAACAGATAAAAGAGCATGGCAGCTTATAATCTCTTATGGTATTATGCAGTTTGTTATTGTTGCAATGATGGGGTATATGGCTGTTAGGTATATTAGTTTAAGTGGTCCTAATGATGTTCCCAATCTCTTTGTTAGTAAGGCTCTATTATGGCTTTCAATAGGAGCTGCTTTAGGTATTCCAATGAGCTATGTACTTGGATGGATTGATGATAAGCTTGGTTCAATTAAGGCATCACTAGTTCTTAATGTATTGTTCCTGTTTGCAGTTGTTCCACTTGCTATAATGCCTGTAGGTGGCAATGTAACTCTTATGGCAATTTGGGCATTTGGAGTTGCTTGTATGACAGGAGGACTTCCAACAATGCATCCATGTGTTACTTCTTACGTATATGGACGTAAGCAATACATGGCAGCAAATAAATGGATAATGACCATTCAAGCTATTCCAATGGCCTTTGCATTGACCTTTATGGGAGCATTTAATCAAATGGGTAATCTTACAATGGCTTACTATATAATGATTGGTTTGCTTGTAATTTCTTTTATAACAATTTTAACAATGTGGAATATTCCAGATGCAAATGCTGCTGATAGAGATTATGGTTCAAAATCACCAAAAATAGAAGGAGCAAAGGGTAATACATTATCTTAAAAAATAAAAAATATAAATTATTCAAACAAACAAGTATTAAACATACTTGTTTGTTTGAATGTAGAAAGAGGGATAATATGAAGGTGAAATACAAACATGTAATGAGTCCTATTAGAGTCGGAAATCATATATTGAAAAATAGAATAATTGCAGCACCGGTTACACTACACTCAGCTTCAAATGGAGAGATTTATCCCACTGAATCTGCTATGAACTTTTTTGTTCAAAGAGCAAAGGAAGGTGCAGGTCTTGTTGTATGTGCAGGTGTAAAGGTTTTACCTGTTGTTGATGATGGTGAACATGCAAACTGGAGTATTTATAAGCATAATGCAATGAATAGGCTGGCAGAGCTTGCTGAAAGGATTCATTTTTATGGTGCAAAGGCATCGATGGAGTTAATAGGTATTTTTGATGACGGATATGTTGCATCAGAAGGCGGGCTGCTTATGGATGGTATTACACCGGGGAGAGAAATTCCAATAAGTGAGATGATGCGCTATAAAGAAGGATACGTACATTCAGCAGAGATGCTCATGAAATTAGGATATGATGGAATTCTACTGCACTTTGGTCATAGCATACCAATAGCGCAATTTTTATCGCCACTTACAAATAAAAGAACTGACCAGTATGGTGGAAGTTTTGAAAATAGAGTACGCTACATCGTTGAAATCCTACAGGCAATAAGGGAAAAAGTTGGAAATAACATGATAATAGAGATTCGTATGTCAGCCGACGAATTTAAAAAAGGTGGAATTGATCTTGAGGAAGGAATTAAAATTGCAGAGGTGCTTCAAGAATATGCAGATATTATACAAGCAAGCTGTGGAATGGTAACTCCAGATCTTATGTGCCGTACACATCCATGTGACTTTTTACCTCCAAATCCAAATGTTTATCTTGCAGAAGCTTTTAAAAAGTCAGGCAGGATTAAATCTTATGTAACTGCAATTGGAGCTATTGGAAGTTTAGAGGATGCAGATGAAATAATAGCCTCTGGTAAAGCTGATTTTGTTGCAATATGCAGGGCACTGATTGCAGATCCAAAGCTTATTACAAAGAGCATTTCAGGGAAAGAAGAAGATGTAGTGCCATGCATCAAATGTATGAGATGCCATGACAGTACAGTATATGGACATTTTTTTCAGTGTTCTGTAAACCCCACAATTGGCATAATGCAGCATTTAGATTCAATGATTGTGCCTGTAACTGAAAAGAAAAAGGTTGCAGTTATTGGCGGTGGACCGGCAGGTATGTATGCTGCACTTACTGCATCAAAACGGGGCCATGAAGTTACTTTATATGAAAAAACGGATAGCCTTGGAGGAGCATTAAAATTCGCCACTAAAGTTGATTTTAAGTATTCACTTGCAAAATTTAGAGACTATTTAATTAATCAGGTGAAGAAATCACAAATAAAAGTAAAGTTAAATAATAGTGTTTTACCAGATGATATTAAAAATGAAGGATATGATGCAGTTATTGTTGCTGTTGGAGCAAAACCTTTGATTCCACCTATCCCTGGTGTTGAGCATTCAATATTTGCAATAAATACTTATGGTATTGAAGATACTCTTGGCGATAATGTAGTTATTATAGGTGGCGGTCAGGTTGGATGTGAGACAGGGCTACATCTTGCAAGATTAGGAAAAACAGTTACAATACTTGAAATGTGTAGTGAAATGGCTAAAGATGCGTCAAAGACACATCGTGATGATATATTATCAGAAATGAATAAGGAGCCAAATTTAATTCAAATCACATCAGCAAAATGTACAGAAATTCATGAAGGCGGAGTTTTATATAAAAAAGGAAATGAAACATTTAAGTTATCTGCAGATAGTGTTGTTCTAGCTGCAGGTATGAAGCCATGCACATCAGAAGCAGATGCATTTATGGGTACTGCACCTGTTTATTGGGTTGCTGGTGATTGTGTAAAAGCTCGTACTGTTGAAACAGCTATTAGAGAAGGATATTTTGCAGGTATCAATATCTAAAATTACCATTCAAGAAAGGGGATTATATTATAATGAAAAAAGTATATATAGTAGTAGCAAAGAGAACAGCAATAGGAACTTTTCTTGGAAGTTTAAAGAATGAAAGTGTTGCTGATATGGGCGCTGCTGTTTTAAAAAATATAATTGATGAGACAAAAATTAACCCTGAAAAAATAGATGAAGTTGTTGTTGGAAATGTTTTGCAAGCCGGACAGGGACAAGGTATTGGAAGACAGGTGGCAATAAAGGCTGGAATTCCATATACAGTTCCGGGATATAGTGTAAATATGGTTTGTGGAAGTGGAATGAAAGCTCTTATGTTAGGATATGCAAATATTAAGGCAGAATTGCAGAATCTAGTTATTGCAGGTGGGGCTGAGTCTATGAGTCAGGCACCTTATCTTGCACATGGAGTTTTAAGAGAAGGACACAAAATGGGAGATTTTAAACTGACTGATCATTTGGTTTATGATGCACTGACAGATGCATATAATCTTTGTCACATGGGAGTTACTGCCGAAAATATTAGAAGAAAATACAATATAAGTAGAGAAGCTCAAGATGAATTTGCAGTTGAATCACAAAGAAGAGCTATAGAAGCTATAAAATCAGGGAAATTCAAGGATGAAATAGTACCATACCAGGTAAATACAAAAAAAGGGAGCTTTATATTTGATACTGACGAACATCCGAGGGAAGGAACAACCGTAGAAGCTTTAGCAAAGCTTAAACCAGCCTTTGAAAAAGATGGTACGGTTACAGCAGGAAACTCTTCTGGAATAAACGATGGAGCAGCTATGATTATGCTTGCTTCAGAGGAAATAGTAGAAAAGAAAGGATTAAAGCCTTTAGCTGAAGTTATAGCTATTGGTCAGGGAGGAGTTGATCCAAGCATTATGGGCCTTGGACCAACGCCAGCAATTAGGAATGCTCTTAAAATGGCAAATCTTAAATTGAATGATATAGAGCTTTTAGAGCTTAATGAGGCATTTGCTGTTCAGGCTTTAGGTGTTATAAGAGAGCTTTCAAATGAACATGGTGTACCAGAGGAATGGATTAGGGAGAGAACTAACGTAAACGGTGGAGCTATTGCCCTTGGACATCCTGTTGGAATGAGCGGAGCAAGGATTGTTGTAACATTGCTTCATGAAATGATAAAGAGAGGTTCTAAACTTGGACTTGCTTCTCTTTGTATTGGTGGAGGAATGGGAACTGCTGTGGTAATTAAAAATTTATGCTGATTAGAGGTGGTAAAAATGAAGAATAAAATAATAGATAGAGAAACGTTCAGGTCTATGTTAAAGGATGATATGACGATTATGTTTGGTGGATTTATGACAGTAGGAACATCTGATGTATTAATCGATGAGATATTAAAAAGTGGCATAAAAGGAATTATTGCTATAAGCAATGATGCAGGTTATGAGGATAAGGGTATTGGCAAACTTATAAAGAATGGACAAGTTAAAAAGCTTTATACTTCACACATAGGATTGAATCCTTTGGCAGGAAAGATGATGTCGGAAGGAACTTTAGAAATTGAACTTAATCCACAGGGAACACTTGCAGAGAGAATAAGATCAGCTGGTGCAGGACTTGGTGGAGTATTGACACCTACTGGGATTGGAACATATATAGAAAAAGGAAAGCAAATTGTTGAAGTTCGTGGAAAAAAATATATTTTAGAGGAACCACTCAAAGCTGATTTAGCAATAATAAGGGGTAGTGTTGTAGATAAATTAGGAAATGTTGTTTATGCAAAGACAGCAAGAAACTTCAATCCAATCATGGCAACAGCAGCTGATATTGTTGTTGTTGGAGCTGATGAAATTGTAGAGATAGGTTCATTGGATCCTGAAAGAATCATAACACCTCATATATTTGTAGATTACATTGTAAAGGAGGACATGTAATATGAATGAGAAAGAATTAATTGCAAAAAGGGTAGCTAAAGAACTCCATGATGGAGATGTGGTTAATCTTGGAATAGGTCTTCCTACAATGGTTGCTAATTATATTCCAGAGGATATTGATGTATACCTGCAGTCAGAGAATGGACTTATAGGTTTAGGGCCAGAACCTAAAGAAGAAGATGTTGATAAGAATCTTACAAATGCAGGAGGTCAGCCTGTTACGCTCCTTAAAGGAGGAATGTACTTTGACTCAGCTATGTCCTTTGCTATAATAAGAGGAGGTCATGTGGATGTTACTGTGCTTGGTGCACTTCAAGTAGATGAGAAAGGAAACCTTGCCAATTGGATAATTCCTGGGAAGCTTGTTCCGGGTATGGGAGGAGCTATGGATCTTGTAACAGGTTCAAAGAAGGTAATTGTAGCTATGACTCATACAAACAAAGGCGTTCCCAAGATACTTAAAGAGTGTACACTTCCACTTACAGCAAAGGGAAGAGTAGACATGATTGTAACAGAAATGGGAGTGATGAAGATTACAGAAAAAGGAATAATGCTTACTGAAATAAATCCAGAGTATTCTATAGAAGATGTAAAAAACGCAACAGAAGCAAATCTTTTGATTGCTGATGATTTAAAGAATATGGAAATCTAATTTCTTATTCTTCAAAAATAATGTAATGAAGATTATAATTATTGACTGGAAGTTAATTAAAATTAACATATTTAAACACAATGAAAATAATAAAAATTAGTTGATTTACCTCAATTAATTTTATAAAATATGGAAGCTACAGTTAATATAAAGACTGTAGCTTTTGATATTTAAGATAATACTTTTACTAAAGTTTGTTATATAATTAAAATTGAAAAATTTTAAGAGGTGATATAATGAAAAATTTTGTTAACTGCAGTTGGTTAAAGGATAATATTAATAATCCTGATTTGTTTATTATTGACTGTAGATTTGATTTGTTTAATCCTTCTTATGGGAAGAAGGCATATTTAGAAGGTCACATAAAAAATGCCCATTATATTGATATAAATGAGGACTTTTGTGGGAAAAAAGGACTCCATGGAGGAGCAAGACCTGTTGCTGATAATGATGTTCTTGGTAAAAAGTTATCCAATTTAGGTATAAAAATGGACTCAACAATTGTACTTTATGATGATAGAATATATAGTGCTCCAAGGGCATGGTGGCAGTTAAAGTATATGGGGTATGAAAGAGTATTTGTTTTAAACGGAGGTATTAACGAATGGAAGAACAATGGTTTACCAATTTTAACCGATAAACCTCAAGTAAGATTTGATGGATTTTTTAAATGTAAAATAAATGATAATATGTATGCTGATATTAATTATGTAAAAAAAGCTTTAGAAAAAGAAGATATAGTTATAGTTGACTCAAGAAATGAAAAACGTTATACAGGTGATTATGAACCTTTATATCATAAAAAAGGTCATATACCAAAGGCAATAAATATACCGTGGGAAAAGAGCATTGATGATGAAGGAAAGTTAAAAGATATATACATACTTAGAGAGAATTTTAAAATATTGGAAAACAAAAAGGAGATTATTACTTATTGTGGCTCAGGGATTGAGGCTGCAATAAATTACATTATTCTTGATGAGATAGGATATAATGTAAGGCTTTATGCTGGTAGTATAAGTGATTGGATAAGCTATGAAGAAAATGAACTTATAGAAGGTAAATAATAGAGGAGTATTTTAGACTCCTCTATTAAAATAATAAAGTTTTCCTCCTTCTATGGAATAGTCTATAATGTTTTCATCGTAAAGATATTTTATAAAAGCAGATACCGCTGAAAGGTTTAAATGATATTGTCTAAAGTCCATATTTAGACCATTTAATATAGCAATGTTTTCAAGCAAATCCTCTCTTGTTAGAGGTTGATCAAGAAGTTCTAAAATTAGTTTTTTATATTTTTCGATGTTATCAATATTCTTGTCTACTAAAGATAAGAATTCATTGTGAGTTAAAAATTCATTGTAGTGCCCTAATACAAAATAATCAGCATCTATATTTTTTAGCATAGATAATGTATCAAGGCTTTCCTTTATATTAAAAATAAAAGGAAGAGAATATTTTTCTATTATTTCACAGCTAAAAACTGCATCTCCTACAAAGCAAACTTTTTCAGGGGTTATAACACCTATCTGTTCTATGAAATGTCCTTTTAATGGTATTATTTCAAATTTTTCATCGCCTATTTTATTGATTCCATATTCAAGTATGTAATCAACTTCAGTTGAAGTTGAATTTTTTTCAATGCCTTTTAATGGTGAGGATGAAAAAAGCATTGTTGGAAAAAGATCAGGATTTTCTATATATATCTTTTCATAATATGAAGAATAGACTATACATCCTGGATAAGTAGTTTTAAAGTATTTATTACCTCCACAATGATCAAGATGGCTATGAGTATTTATTATATATTTTGGTTTTAGATTATTTGCATTAAGGATAGCATCTATTCTTTTAGCAGAAGTATTATTTATTCCTGTATCTATAATAAGGCAGTTTTTATTTTTAAATATATAAATACCTGAACTTGTAGGGGCATCTATAAAATAAGTATCTCCTTTTATTTTATTAAGCTTCATATAAACACATCCTTTTAAGTGATAATATTAACATAATAATATCTTAGGGAAACCCTTTTTTCAACATTCATTTATTATAGAAAAGTATCATATATTAATAATGATTTTTAAGATGAGGTGGTTATGTGAATAAAAATGCTAAACAAATTATAATAATATTTATTATAGTAGCAGTAATTGCAGCTTTTGATTTTACTTATATTAACGTTTTTATATCAAAACTCATTCCAACAGGTCATAGGGTTGTAGTTGTAGATGCAGGTCATGGGGGATAGATGGGGGAGCAGTAGGGAAATCAGGTACAATTGAAAAAAATATTAATCTCGAAATTGCCAAAAAGTTAAAGGCCTATATTGAAGAAGGTGGAGATGTATGTATTATGATAAGGGAAGTTGATGAAGGTTTATATAGTCAATTAAATACTTTGGAAACTAAAAAAAGGCAGGATTTAAAAAAAAGAAAAGATATTATTAATGAATATAAGGCAGATGCTTTTGTAAGTATACATTTAAACAGCTTCCCTCAAGCTCAATATTATGGTGCCCAGGTTTTTTATCCTAAAGGTGATAAAGATAGCGAGCTCTTTGCAAAGATTGTCCAAGAGGAACTTATAAAGATTTTAAATAGAAATAATAAAAGAATTGAAAAAGGTACTGATGATTATTATATAATAAAAAACAACAATATACCTTCTATACTTGTAGAGTGTGGTTTTTTATCAAACCCTGAGGAAGAGAAACTTTTAAATGATCCAAATTATCAAAATAAAATAGCCTGGGCTCTTTACTATGGCATAATGAAATATTTTGCGACATATAAAAATGATACCCATCAATAAGAAAAATATGGTAAGATGATAATTGGAGGGATACAATGGGTAAAATATTGAGTTATTATATTATGCCTCATCCTCCTATCATTATTCCAGAAATAGGCAGGGGTGAGGATGAGAAAATTAAAAAAACTAAAAATTCTTTAAATGAAATTGCCATGGAGATTAAAGATCTTAAACCTAAAACTATAATTATAATTACACCCCATGGGCCTATATTCAGGGATGCTATTGCAATAACTAATATGCCTACTATTAGAGGGAATTTTGCAAAGTTTGGAGTACAGGATGTAGAGCTTAATTTTGATATTGATACATTTCTTACACAAAGCATATTAGAATATGCAAATAATTTTAACGTTTCAACGGTTTTAATAGATGATAAAGCTATAAAAAGGTATAAAATTGAAAAAGGACTTGACCATGGTTCAATGGTTCCTCTTTATTTTGTTACAAAGCATTATAATGATTTTAAATTAGTACACATAACTTATGGAATGCTTTCGAAGATTAATCTATATAAATTTGGAATGGCAATAGAAGAAGCTGTAAGAAATATGGATTATGATGCAGTAGTAATTGCAAGTGGGGATTTATCTCATAAATTAACTGATGATGGTCCCTATGGATATAATAAATATGGTCCGGAATTTGATAATAAAATAATAAAACTTATTGAAAATATGGATATTGAAGGCATATTCACGATGGACAATAAATTGATTAGTGAGGCGGGAGAGTGTGGACTTAGATCTTTTTATATCCTTTTTGGGTGTCTTGATAAATTAAAGGCTAAGGCTACATTTTTATCTTATGAATGTCCATTTGGAGTTGGATATTCAGTATTTGAAATCCATAGGATAAAAGAAATGGAGAGCAGATTGCCAAAGATAGAAGAAGCAATAAAAGCTAATAAAAATACAATGGTATATAGTGATGCTTATTTAAGGCTTGCAAAAGAGAGCCTTGAGTATTATATAAAAAATGGCAGGTATATTAATATTCCTGACTATGTACCGAATGAGATGTTGTTAAAGAAAAACGGAGTTTTTGTTTCAATAAAAAAGAATGGGCAGCTTAGAGGATGTATAGGTACAATATTTCCAGTAACTGAGAATGTAGCAATAGAAATAATACGAAATGCTGTTGAGGCAGGAATTAATGACCCAAGATTTTATCCTATAACTGAAGAAGAACTTGATGAACTACAATATTCCGTTGATGTTTTAATGGCTCCGGAAAAAGCTACAAAAGATATGTTAAATCCTAAAAAATATGGTGTTATTGTAAGAAAAGGATTTAGAACAGGGCTTTTACTTCCCGATTTAGATGGAGTTGATACTGTTGATAAGCAGCTTGAGATTGCTCTAAGTAAAGCTAATATATCTCCAATGGAAGATTATACAATAGAAAGATTTGAAGTTATAAGGCACAGGTGATTTTATGATAAAAGAAGGTATGTTTTATGAAAAAGCTAATGGCTTTGTTGAATGCAGAATATGCCCTAATAAGTGCAGGATTAGAGAAAATGGTATAGGAGCCTGTGATGTTAGAATATGTATAGAGGGAAAGATAAAGTCTATTAATTATGGTGAAATCAGCTCTATTGGGCTTGATCCTATTGAGAAAAAGCCTTTATTTCATTTCAAACCTGGAAAATACATCCTGTCTGTTGGGAGTTTTGGATGTAACTTTAAATGTGGTTTTTGTCAAAACTATTCAATATCTTTTGGGAGGCCTCAAACAAAATATATAGAGCCCAAGGAGTTAGTTGACTTAGCGGAGGATATGAAGATAAAAGGTAATGTGGGTATTGCCTTTACTTATAATGAGCCTACAATATGGTACGAATATGTATATGATACATCAAAGGTTGCTAAAGAAAAATCAATTGATGTAGTACTTGTAACCAATGGCTATATTAATAAAGAACCCCTTGAATATCTTTTACCATATATAGATGCTATGAACATAGATTTAAAGGCTTTCAATAAAAATTTTTATAAGGATATTTGTAAAGGGAAAATGGAAAGTGTTCTTAAAACTATAGAAATGTCAAGTAATATATGCCATATAGAAATTACAACTCTTCTTATAAATGGATATAACGATTCTAAAGAAGAGATTAAGCAACTATGTAAGTTTATATCAAATATTAATCCTAATATTCCTCTTCATCTTACAAGATACTACCCAATGTATAAGTTTTCACAGCCTGCAACACCTATTGAAAAAATATTGGAGTGTAGAGATATTGCTTTAGAATATTTAAACTATGTTTATATTGGCAACGTACAAGGAATTGATGAGAATACATATTGCCCTGATTGCGGCTGCATTATTGTTGAAAGGAGAGGATATAATATTAATCTGTCGATAAGTGAAAATAAATGCCCAAGATGTGGAAAGAAAATTAATATTGTAATATGATTTTTTTATTCGCTAATATTCCCCAGGAAATATAGACAAATGTAAAATCAAGTTGAATAAAAAGTAAAAACATAATCTGTTTTAAAATAACAATAAGTATGGAGCCAATGGTTAAATGATAAAAAAATTAAGAAGTTCTTTTTAAGAAGTAAAAAATTTATTACAATAGAACTTCTTAATAATTTATCAAATATGATTAAATACTATATGGCTCCATTTAATTTTGACTAAGTACTATTTGAGATATGTTATGCGAATGATCTCCTATCCTTTCAAGGTTACTTATTGCATCAAGGAATATGGTTCCACTTTCAGGATTACAAATTCCTTTATTGAGCCTATCAATATGGTCTTTTCTAAGTTGTTTTTCTATGCTATCTATTTTTTTCTCTATCTGAATAACAGATTGTGCTGAATTAATATCACCAAATTCAAGAGCGTTTATTGAATTATTTGCAGCTTCTAAAACTGTTTCATACATGAATTTAAGCTCTGTTTGTGCTTCAATTGAAAATTTTAATGAATTTTTAAATTTATTTTCAGCAAGTTCCAATAAATTTTCAGCATGATCTCCCATTCTTTCAATATCGTTTACAACATGGAATAGAGATGTTACAATAATTGATTCATCTTCAGAAATTGAGCTGTTTGACAGTAGTACCAAAT
This sequence comes from Caloramator sp. E03, assembly GCF_006016075.1. Lineage (NCBI taxonomy): Bacteria > Bacillati > Bacillota > Clostridia > Eubacteriales > Clostridiaceae > Caloramator > Caloramator sp. E03. The sequence goes on from NZ_CP040093.1 coordinate 1,906,643, forward strand.
ATGATGTTATTTCCTTTTCAAGGTAATTTATAAGCTCTTCTTTTTTATATATATCTATTTCAATGTCTTCATTAAAATTTGTAAAACATTCAAGGGTTTTTTCAACATTTTTGATAGCAAGGCGTCCCATACGTACTGTTTCTTTCACAACTTGTTGCACAGCAACCGATGGAGTTTCTAAAAGCCTTTTATCAATGTATTGAAGGGACATTGTCTCCTGCTCACTATCTTTACCGGGAATAATTATATTAACAAATTTAACAAGGAGAGGAATAAGTGGAGCTTGAATTATTGTATTTGTAATGTTAAATATAGTATGGGCATTGGCAATTTGTCTTTTTATGCTACCTCCAAGCATAGGAATTGCATGAACTATTAATGGATATAAAACCATGAAAATTATAGTTCCAATAACGTTAAATGTAAGGTGTATTAAGGCAGCCTTTTTAGCGTTTTTCCCAGTTCCTATGGATGCTAAAAGTGCTGTAACGCAGGTTCCTATATTGCTACCAAGCAAAAGAGGAAGTGCTGCTTCAAAGCCTATTGCACCTTCAGCAGATAGTGCTATTAGTATGGCAATAAATGCACCACTGCTTTGTATAATACCAGTTATTACTGTTCCTGCAAGAACAGCAAGAAGAGGATTGTGGCTTAATAGGAGGATTATTTTGGAAAATTCAGGATTATTTTTTAAAGGTTCCATTGAAGTTGACATAATAGTCATTCCTACAAAAATTACTCCAAAGCCTAAAATAATTTCTCCCAAGTCCTTAATCTTTTTCTTTTTTGCAAATATTGTAATTATTGCACCTGCTGCAAGGATTAAAGGAGCAATATCTGAAAGATTAAATGCAATTATTTGTGCTGTAATAGTAGTACCAATGTTTGCACCCATTATAACGCTTGAAGCTTGATAAAGATTCATAAGACCTGCATTTACAAATCCAACAACCATTACAGTAGTTGCGCTGCTACTTTGCATAATTGCTGTAATAATAGTTCCAACTATGACACCCATTAGTTTATTTGTTGTTAAAACTTCAAGTATTTTTTTTAGCTTATTTCCGGCTGTTTTTTCAAGGCCTTCACCCATGATATGCATTCCATAGATAAAAAGCCCTAATCCTCCAAGCATCGTGAAAATGTTTTTGTAACCCACACTAACATCCCCCAAATTAATATTAGTATTTTAAACAAAATAAGTTTAATTATTTTTTATTGATTATTTATTTTTACAAAATTATATCTTAATATAATGATAGTATTTAATTGAAAAATTATCAATAAAATAGTTTTTAAGTCAATGACGTGGAAAAGCAATATAAGTAATATTTATATATTCAATATATAAGGAGTAAAAAATTAGAGGATATACCTTCAAAAGAAGATATATCCTCTTTTATCTAAGATGACTGTTCATGAAACAGAAAACTAATTAAATAGTAAATTTCATTGTCTGACATCTCAATATTATATTTATTAAATAAAAAAACAATTTCTTCTTGGATTGTTTTATAAGTATCAATATATTTGCTTGCAAATACATCTTTATTAGGAAATTCAACAGGGGGTTCACCCTTTTTTAATCTGCTTATTGTAAAAGCTAAATGAAGAATAATTCCTATTAGTGTTTCATCATCTAATGTTATTGACAGCTTAGAAGCTATTTTGTTTAAAACACTAAGTATATCGTTATAAAGTATATCTCCATCAAGGTTATCAATATTTTCTTTAAGAATTAAGTTCATTTTTATAAGAGTGTTTTTTGCATCAATTATTTCTTGAAGTTCATTTATTACTTTCATGCTTATTACATCGTACATACTATATTGTTTTATATCCATATCAACTTTAAAAGAAGAGACAACAAAAAGTATTTCCTTTTCTTCCTGTATTTTTTTATCTGCTGAGTGAAGTATTTTACATCAATGCAATTAAGAGGTATGATTTCAAATATATCCTTATCAAATTTCAGATTTTTATTTAAAAAGCTCTTAAGTGCTACAGAACCACCTTCTCCAGTTAGGCAAGCAGTTATTATTGCAAATTTATTTTTATTATTATTTGGCTCTCTAAGATTTCTGTTAAGTTCCATTTGTGAGTTTACAGATAGGACTTCTTTGTAAATATCATCAAGTGAGAAGCCTAAAAGTGCTTTTCGTGTAGCTTCCAAAACATGTAAAGTTGAAACAAGAGGTATAACTTTTACTGGAACATTAAATTCTTTTTCTATTATTTCTCCAAAGGTTGTAAGTGATCCCATATCTACGAGTATAAGATAACCGCTTGTACAAAAATTTTCTTTAATTACTTTTCTAAGCTCATCTAATATTTTCAAAGGGTTGATTTCTATAGGAGCATTTATTCCTATTACGTAGTCTTCTCCTAGAAGTTTATTTGATACATCTGCCATAGAAGTGGCTGTGGATTCTCCATGTGCAATAAGTATTATTTTTACTTTTTCAAACAGTTTCTGGCCATATTTTTCTTCTGGAAGTAAGAATATAGCTAAATACCCAGCTTCATCATCAGGAATCGGATGATGAATAAAATCTTCAATTATTCTTTTAGCTTCAAGAGCTATCTTAAATTCTTTTGGATATAATTGCTTTATTTTATTTATTTGAGGATTTACTATAGACTTATTTGTGTTAACTCTCTTTATTAAGGTATCAATATGCAGAGCTAATGCTATATACATGTTACTGCTTATATTGATTTTAGATGACATTGACATGAAATAAACTACTTTATCCACACATTCTAAAACATCCTTACCAAGAATGTTAAAAAGGCTTTTCCTATTAATTTCATCAGTAACTCCGCTAATATACTTGCTAAAATATCTTGTGATATCTTTTTCAAGTATATTTTCAATATTAATGTCAGAAATACCTTTGGATTTTAATTCATCTAACTTTTGCTCTATAATTTCATATATGCTGTTGTTATCATTGCTATCAATATAAGGAATATTATCTCCTGAATTGGAAAACTTAAAAAACTCTATATCTTCTCCTACAAGTTTATTCCACATTATCCTGTGTTCTTTTTCTTTATATAGCCCTTCCCTTATATAACTTGGAAGAGACCCACTATAAATTCTAACATCAGGTCTTATATTTGTTAAAAATTCAGAATATGCCTTTGCACAAACAAGCTGAATATCGCTTTTGAGCTGACCTATATTATTTGGACAATCATAAGACAGAAAAGCTCTTATTGTATTTAGTGATACATATATATCTCTGTTTAAACGCATACTTTCGTGTTTAAAGAAGCTTTTTATAAGGAAAAGACGTTCTTCTAAGGTTCTATTTTTTAGGGATGGTATATTTATAATCATAGGAATTCTTCTTGTGAAGGTTTTTAATAAAACTGAATCGGGATTTTCAGTAGTGGCAGCTATAATTAAAACATCTGATGTTCTATTCTCATTATCTCCTATACGTCTAAAATAACCAGTATCAAGGTACATAAAAAGAGCTTCCTGGCCTTCAGGTGGCAGCCTATGAACTTCATCAAGAAAAAGTATACCCCCATTTGCTTTTTCAATAAGACCTGTTTTATTTTCTTCAGCTCCAGTATAAGCCCCCTTTTTCACTCCGAAAATCTGGGAAGTAAGGAGCTGAGGATTGTTGCTGTAATCTGCACAGTTAAAAATAATAAATGGAGAGTTTTCATTTTTTACTTTCATTTCAATGGCATATTCATGCATTAATGAAGCAAACATAGATTTCCCAACGCCAGATTCTCCAAGTATCAAACAATTCATTCCTTTAGGAGGATAAAGTATTGCTGCTTTCATTTGTTCTACTGCTTGTTTTAAACTTATATTATTTTTCACAAACTCATCTATTTTAGAACTCTTTAATGTAGTGTTTTGGTCTTTTGAAACAAAATATAGAACAGGTCGTCCAGAGGATTTATATACTTTTCCTTCCTTACATAGATTATTAAGCTCATGGCTTACATTAGCCCTGCTTATATTTAAAATTGATGAAATAGTTTGTGCATCAAGTCCTGTTCCTTCAGGTTGATTAAGTAAATATGTGTATATTTTTTCTTTTCTATTCATATACTGCCTCCTTATATAAGGATAAGTTTTGTTAAGTTATATGATATTTGAATTTCATCTCTCCTTTGAGTTATCTTATATATAGCCAAAAACAAAATACCTCCGAAGGAGAGATGAAATTATGTGCAAGTCATTGAATAAAATTTCATGTCCAAGATGCCATAGTCAAAATCTCTATCGCTTTGGGAAAGACAAAGCAGGTAATCAAAAATATCAATGTAAAGACTGTAGACGTCAGTTTACTCTTGAAGATTATAGGGGCAAGAAAAATCGTGTATTGAGAGGGTATCCTCGTTGTCCTGTTTGTGGTAGAGGTACTTATTTGCACCATGATTATGAGTACTATTCCCATTATACTTGCAACTCTAAAAAATGTGGTCATTCTATTTATGTTGCAAAACCTATTAATATACCCTCTGCATCTTGTGAATTAATTAAAGGAAAGACAGATTTTAAAAGAATGAGATTTCCATTATTTTTAATTCTTACTGCACTTAACCTCTATTATCTAAATGGTTCTTCAACAAGAAGAATATCTCAATTTTTTAAACTAACCTACAATGTCAAATTTTCTCATGTAACTATTGCATCTTGGTGCAAAAAATTTGCTCCAATTTTTCTAAGTATAGCTAATAGACTTACTGAAAATCTTGATTTAAGTGCATCTGATGAATGGCATGCCGACGAAACTGTCGTTTTTATTAATGGTAAAAAACATTATCTTTGGTTAATTATAGATTCAGAAACCAGAATGGTTCTTGGTTTTAATTTATCTCCTTCAAGAGATGCTTCTCAAGCTTTTTCCTTGTTTAAATCTGCAAGTAAGTTTGGATGTCCATCGGCTATTGTGACCGATAGATTAGGCTCATATAATCTTGCTACTAAAACTATTTTTAACACTTCAAAACACATAAAAGTTCAATCATTTAAAGATGATATATCCAACAACTTGCTAGAAGCTTTTAATGATACATTTAAAGACTGGTATAAACGTAAAAGAGGTTTTAAATCATTTGAAAGTGCAAACACTCTAATAGCAATGTTTATTTTCCATTATAATTTTTTAAGACCTCACTATTCTTTAAACAATCTAACTCCTGCACAAGTTGCTGGTATTTTAGTTGATGAAAAAAATATTAATAACTGGCTTCTGTCTGCTTAATTCTCAAATAAACCATATATTCTTAACACACCTACATTTTAAGTTTTAAGTAGGTGCCTTCGGCATGCCTTTTTTTGATAAATCCAGTATTATCAAATTTTATTAATTTAGATTACATAAAAAAACTGTGTAATTTTGTGTAATTATACGTGTAGCTACGCTATTTTTTCATATTTACTTAACACAATCTAAGGATAAGTTTTTATAATATTTAAAACGATTATAATAAATTAAATTTATTAATAAATATTATGAATCTTAATAAAATTTGTTTTTTATATTATACAACATCATTACAACATATTCTATATAGTGTTTTAAATTTATTTTAAAAAACATTATTTAAAACACAAAAGTTTTAAATAATTTGAAACACTACTAAAATACATTGAAACACTGCAAAATATATATTATGATTATTGCGACAATTCAAACAAAAAGAAGAAAATTAGTGTTTTGGCACGGAAGTTGCTTTATATATAAATGACAAGATAATAAAAGGAGTGGTAATTTATGAATATAGAACAAACAGTAATGGAATTGATTATTAGCTCAGGTGAAGCAAGGGCTTATGCCTATGAGGCATTATCAAAAGCAAGAGAAGGCAAGTTTGAAGAGGCTGAAAAACTAATTAGCAAAGCAAATGATGTAATAGATAGGACTCACAATATACAAACTTCTTTATTACAAAAAGAAGCAAGTGGAGAGCATGTGGAAGTATCAATTTTATTTGTACATGCACAGGATCATTTGATGACTGCAATTTCTGAAAAAAATCTTATATGTCAGATAATTGAATTAACAAAGGATATAAATAAATTATTAGCTGAAAAATAAATATATTAATATTTTGGAGGTGTTATTATGATTAAAATTGTATTATTTTGTGCAGCAGGTATGTCAACAAGTGTTTTGGTAACTAAGATGGAAAAAGCTGCAAAAGAAAAAGGGATTGATGTTAAAGTCGAGGCATTTCCAGAATCTCAAATGGAAAAACACTTAGATGGGGTGTCAGTTGTACTGCTTGGACCACAGGTTAGGTTTATGCTACCAAAGGCAAAGCAAATATGTGAACCCTTAGGTATTCCTGTTGATGTTATTGCTCCACAGGATTATGGTATGATGAATGGAGCCAAGGTTTTAGAAAATGCATTGAAATTAATTGGAAAAAAATAAATTTATATAGTTCATGAGAGAGCATGAGATTTAGCTATCATAATAGCTAATAAATTTGTTCCTAAATTATATTTTAATATAAAGGGGGAATTATGTATGGAATCGACGAAGTTTACTGACAGAATGATAACCATGATCATGAAATTTGTCAACACAAAGGCTATTATTGCATTGAAAGACGGAATTATGTACACATTACCTTTAACTATGGTTGGATCTGTATTCCTGCTACTTGCTCAAATCCCATATCAGCCATTTAATGATTTTATGGCAGGAATCTTTGGAAACAACTGGACTGATCCTTTATTCCAAATCTATGGCGTTACTTTTGAAATCATAGCTTTTGCAGCATGTATGGGTATAGCTTATGTTTATACAAAGAATGAAGGATTTGAAGGCTTACCTGCCTCAATAATAGCACTTGTATCATTTTTAGGTCTTAATAATTCTTATGTTACAGTTACAGGAGCAGACAACAAAGCTATAAAAGTAGGAAGCGTTATAGACAAAGCTTGGACAGGCGGTAAAGGTATGGTAACAGCTATAATAGTTGGACTACTAGTAGGGTATGTATATTCATTATTACTTAAAAAGAAAGTTACCATTAAATTGCCTGAAGGTGTTCCACAGGGTGTTGTTAACCAGTTTACAGCTTTAATACCTGCAGCTGTTATATTTACAGGTGTTTTCCTCATATATATTTTCTTTAAGGTTGCACTTAATACTACATTTATTGAATGGATATATAAAGTATTACAAACTCCACTTCAGGGTATGACAGATTCTATAGGAGGAGTAATAATTACTACAGCACTTGTTTCTATTCTTTGGTGGTTTGGTGTTCATGGAGCAGCAATAGTTTTAGGTGTTGTACAAGGTTTATATACTGCAAATGAATTAGCAAACCAGGCTATTATAAATAGTGGTAAGGCTTTAACTATTGCAAATGGAGCTCATATTATGACAAATCAGCTATGGTCCGGTTACGTAGCTATTACAGGTTCAGGATTAACTATAGGTCTTGTAATTGCAATGATTTTTGCAGGTAAGTCAACCCAGTCTAAGACTTTAGGTAAATTAGCTATATGGCCTGCTTTATTCAATATCAATGAGCCTGTTACCTTCGGATTCCCAATAGTTATGAACCCATTTATGTTCCTACCATTTGTTTTAGTACCTGTTGTTTCAGCAGTAGCAACGTATTTTATGGTTAGAATAGGCTTCTTGCATCCTTTTACAGCTGTTGAGCCACCATGGACAACACCTCCAATAATTTATGGATTTATTGTTAATGGATGGAGAGGAGCATTATGGCAGATAGTAGTAATGGCATGGTCTACAGTTGCATACTTCCCATTCTTTAAGAGACAGGATGCACTTAATCTTAAGGCAGAACAAGAAACATTAGAGGCAGAGCAAGGTTTAAGCATGTAATATTTAACTATTAGCCTGGTATTTCATTTAGAAAATACCAGGCTAATAATTGAAATATATAAAAAAATTTGAAATAGGAGTGGCTTAAAATGAAGTTATTTAAGTTAACAGTTAAAGGAAATACACAAGAATTTACTATTGACTATACTGCTTCAACTAATTTTATCAGTTATGTTGATTGTGGGTTTACAGGAACTGAACAGGAAAAGTACGAAAAGTTTTTAAAGGATCTTTCTGAAAACGGAGGCCCGCAGCCTATAAATATAAAAGTAAAGATGACTACACAAACTACAGACAGGGCTTTGGCAAAAAATGATGTTTTGAATATAAAAGACGTAAATGATTTTATCAAAAGATTAGGGAGGTAATTTAAAATATCATCTCATGTATAAGTTAGTATGTATTGATATGGACGGAACGTTATTAAACAGTAAAAGGGAAATTTCTGATATAAATAAGAGTGCCTTAAAAAAAGCTTTTGATATGGGTGTTCACATTGTAATTACTACTGGAAGGATATATCTAAATGCAGAATATTATTCTGATTTAATAGGTATCAAATCCCCTATAATTGCTTCCAATGGAGCTATTATTAAGGAAAAGGGAAGTAATGAGTTTATTTATAAAGCTGTAATACCTAAGGAAATAAATCTCCAAATACTGGAGATATGTAATAAATATAAGCTTTATCCTCGATTTCATACTATAACAGATATTTATTATAGTGATAGCCTTTTTAATTTTATGAATCTAATGTTTTATTTCTCATTTGCTTTAAAAGTTAAGTCAAAGGATCATAGGGTACGAATGCATTATATTAAAAGTAAAAGAAAATGGCATGAAGTTTTTAACTTAAAAAAAGAGGATATAGTTAAGTGTGAAATCTATAGTTTTGATAAGGAAAAAATAAAAAATGTCTATGATGAGCTGAAAAAAATAGGGTCAATTAAAGTTGTACCTGGATTTAACAGCTTAGAAATTACTCGTAAAGATGTATCAAAAGGATCAGCCATAAAATTCTTAGCTGAAAAGTATAAAATAAAAAGAGAAGAAATAGTTGCCATTGGAGATAGTGAAAATGATATTGAAATGATTCAGTATGCAGGATTTGGTGTTGCTATGGGAAATGCAATTAAAGCTGTTAAGGAAAAAGCTAATTATATAACAACATCTAATGACGAGGATGGAGTAGCAAAGGTAATAAATGAATTTATCATTAATTCAGAAGAAAAATATGCATAATACTTTATATAAATAATTGAAAGGAGTAAAAAATATGTATCATAAAAAACTAAAGCCTTTCCCAAAGGATTTTTTATGGGGTGCGTCAACATCAGCTTATCAGGTAGAAGGTGCCTATAATGAAGATGGAAAAGGGATGTCGGTTATAGACATGGGAAAACATCCTGAAGGTACCACGGATTTTAAAGTTGCAAGTGATCATTATCATCATTATAAAGAAGATATTGCATTATTTGCTGAAATGGGTTTTAAAGCATATAGATTTTCAATTGCATGGACAAGAATTTTCCCTGAAGGAACAGGAGAGGTTAATCCAAAGGGGATTGCTTTTTATAATGATTTAATAAATGAATTAATATCACATAATATAGAACCAATTGTAACAATGTATCACTTCGATTTACCTTATGCTTTGCAGCAAAAAGGTGGCTGGTCAAACAGGGAGACAATTGATGCTTTTGAGAATTATGCAAGAACTTTATTCTTGAATTTTGGAGATAGGGTAAAATATTGGCTTACTATAAATGAACAAAATATGATGATTTTGCATGGAGCAGCTATAGGAATAGTTGACAAAAATGTAAAAAATATTGAGAAAGAATTATATCAGCAAAATCATAATATGTTTTTAGCACAGGCAAAAGCAATGAAGTTATGTCATGAATTATGTCCAAATGCAAAAATTGGTCCTGCACCTAATATTTCAGCTATTTATCCTGCAAGTTCAAAACCTGAAGATGTACTTGCAGCTGCAAATCTATCATCAATTCGAAACTGGCTCTATCTTGATATGGCTGTATTTGGAAGATATAATAGCAAAGCCTGGAGTTATTTGGAGGAAAAAGGTTATACACCTGAGATTAAAGATGGTGATATGGAAATTTTAAAGGGTGCAAATCCAGATTTTATAGCATTTAACTATTATTCAACATCAACTGTAGCAGAAAGTAAAAATGATGAATGGGATAAAACATCTATTGGAGATCAGCAAATTGTAATAGGAGAACAGGGAGTTTATCGTGGAGTAAAGAATCCTTATTTAGAAAAAACACAATTTGGATGGGAAATAGATCCTGTGGGCTTTAGAAATACGTTGTGTGAAATGAATGAAAGATATAATCTGCCGTTATTGGTAACTGAAAATGGGTTGGGGGCCTTTGATAAGTTAGAAGAAGGTGATGTAGTAAATGATGATTATCGTATAGATTTTTTGCGAAAACACATCGAACAAGCCCAATTGGCAATTACAGATGGAGTAAAATTAATTGGATACTGTCCATGGTCAGCTATTGACCTTGTAAGTACGCATCAGGGTTTTGCAAAACGCTATGGTTTTATATATGTTAACAGGGATGAATTTGATTTAAAAGATTTACGCCGTATAAGAAAGAAGAGCTTCTATTGGTATAAAAAGGTTATTAGTACTAATGGAGAGGATTTAAAGTAGCATAGCCTACTTTAAAAATTATCTTATGAAAATTGAGAAGGTATATAGGAAAACTTTTGAGGAGTGATAAGGTATGGATGGGATTAAAATTGTAACCATAGGTGGAGGATCAAGCTATACACCTGAACTTGTAGAAGGTTTTATAAAAAGATATGAAGAGCTTCCTGTAAGGGAACTTTGGCTTGTTGACATAGAAGAGGGAAAAGAAAAGTTAGAGATTGTAAGTAACCTTGCAAGAAGAATGGTAAAAAAAGCTGGTGTGCCAATTAATATATATACAACACTAAATAGAAGGGAAGCACTTTCAGGGGCTGATTTTGTAACAACGCAAATAAGAGTAGGTTTACTTGATGCAAGAATAAAAGATGAGAGAATTCCTTTAAGCCATGGATATATAGGTCAGGAAACAAATGGTGCTGGAGGAATGTTTAAAGGGTTAAGGACAATACCTGTAATACTTGATATAGATAAAGATATGGCAGAACTTTGTCCCGATGCATGGCTTATTAATTTTGCAAACCCATCAGGAATGGTTACTGAAGCTGTACTTAGATACGGAAGAAAAAATAAAAAAGTAATAGGACTTTGTAATGTACCAATTGGCATGGAAATGACAATTGCAAAGGGATTAGGTGTTGAGCATAGCAGGATAAGGATTGATTTTGCGGGGCTTAACCATATGGTATTTGGATTAAAAGTTTATCTAGATGGTAAGGATATAACAGAAGAAATAATAAATAGAATGGCTAATGGTGAAATAGGTCCTTCTGTAAAGAACATTAAAGATATTGAGTGGTCAAAGGAATTTGTAAAAGGTTTAGGCGTAATTCCTTGTCCATACCATAGATATTATTTCCAGAAAAAGACTATGCTTGATAATGAATTAGAGGAGTTTTCAAAGGGTGAAACCAGATCAGAGGTTGTAAAACGTCTTGAGGATGAATTGTTTGAATTATATAAAGATCCAAACCTTGAAGTTAAACCACCTCAACTTGAGAAAAGAGGAGGAGCTTATTACAGCGATGCAGCTTGCAGGTTGATAAGTTCAATTTATAATGACAAGAGAGATATACAGCCTGTAAATACTATGAATAATGGAGCTATAGCTGGGATACCTGCAGAATCAGCAGTAGAAGTAAGCTGTGTTATAACAAAGGAAGGTCCAAAACCTATAACAATAGGAGAGCTTCCAGTAGCTGTAAATGGTTTGGTTCAACAAATAAAATCCTTTGAAAGGTTAACTATTGAGGCGGCAATTACAGGAGATTATAATAAGGCTTTGGTTGCAATGACAATTAATCCACTGGTTCAATCTGAGAGAATGGCTAAAGTACTTCTTGATGAATTGTTAGAAGCTCATAAAGATTATTTACCGAATTTTAAGGACTATTTTGAGAAAAAAGATAATAACAATCTTTAAACTAATTAGCGATAGAAGTTGCCACTTCTATAAGTGGTTAGTTTGCGACTACAATAAAAGGCACCCTTTTAAGGTGCCTTTTATTGTATGTTTATTTTCCTTCCACTTTTGTTTTCTTTGTTTATCTTTGGAAGTTCAAGGGTTAAAACTCCATTTTTATATTCTGCCTTTATTTCATCGGTTTTAATGTTAGAAACATCAAAGCTTCTTACGAAGGATCCAAATCTTCTTTCTCTTCTAATGTAGTTATCTTTGTTTTCCTCTCTTTTTTCACTATGCTTTGCTGAAATTGTAAGCCTGTTTCCATCTATGTCTATATCAATGTCTTCTTTGTTAAAACCTGGCAAATCAGCTTCAAGTACAAATTTATCCCCTTTATCTACTATATCGGTTTTAAAGGATGGAAAGTCTAAATTAAAGTTTTGCAGAAAGTTTTTTTCCATATCATTATAAAGGTCAAAGATGTCATTGTTAATTCTTCTAAAGGGAACTAAATCAAACATCTTAACACCTCCAAAATTTTTTCAAAATTATTATTACCAATTTTAAAATTATTATTATAAAACTTACTTTTACATTTCAATTGAAGATAAGGATTTTAAAGATTAAAATTATATTGTAAAACTTTTAAGGGGTGAGTTTATGAAACTGCCTGAACTTAATAATTATGAAAAAAGGATAATTGGTGAAATTAAAATAGATAAAAGAGAACCGACCTTTATGGCTTATCCTGAAAGTATGAGTGATAATCTAAAAGGATATTTAAAAAGCATTGGAATAGAAAAACTTTATTCGCATCAGTATGAGATGTTTGAAAGAGCTAAAAAAGGAGAAAATGTAATAATTACTACTTCAACTGCAAGTGGTAAAACTTTAAGCTTTTTACTTCCAGTTATTGAGGAAATATTAAGGGATAAAAGTACAAGAGCACTTTTTATATATCCGACTAAGGCACTTGCTCATGATCAGTTTAGGAATTTTATATCAGCTATTGAATATTTTGGAGAGGAAAACATTCAATGTGGAATTTATGATGGTGATACTCCTCCTAATGAGAGATCAAGGATTAGAAAAAATGCAAATATAATATTGACCAATCCTGAGATGATAAACTCTGCTTTTTTGCCTAATCATAGCATATATGGATTTAATCACATATTTTCACGCCTTAAGTTTGTAGTAATAGATGAGCTCCATGTATATAGGGGAGCCTTTGGATCACATATGGCAAACGTTATCAGAAGGTTAAATAGGATATGTAAATACTATAAGTCAAATCCTCAATTTCTTTTTAGCTCTGCAACAATTGCAAATCCTATTGAGCATGCAGAGAATATTAGTGGAAAAAAGTTTTCACATATTTATAAAGATGGTTCACCTGGGAGCCAAAAGACAATTTATATATGGCAGCCTCCTTTTTTAAGAGATACTGAATATAGGAAAACTCCTGAAGAGGAAGCATCAGAATTTATACCTGACCTTATACAGTCAGGCAGAAGGTTTATAACTTTTTGCAAAAGCAGAAGGGAAGTAGAAGTAGTTCTTAAAGAGTCAAGGGATAGGCTTTCAAATATAGAAGGAATGCCAAGTCTTTCAAAGGATTTATCTGACAGGATATCAGGATATAGAGGAGGATACACTCCACAGGAAAGAAAGGAGATAGAAAAGAGGCTATCATCAGGTCTTATAAATGGAGTTATTGCAACTAATGCATTGGAGCTTGGAATTGACATAGGAAGCCTTGAAATAGCAATATCCTGCGGTTTTCCTGGTACTAAAGCATCATTTTGGCAACAGGTTGGAAGAGCTGGTAGAAAAGGTGACGGTGCTGTTGGGATACTTATTCTCGATGTTTCTCCAATTGATCAATATATTGCAATAAACAGCGATTATCTTATTAAAACTGGAATTGAAAATGCTGTTATTGATAAAGATAATCTCTTTGTTCAGCTTGCACATGTTAGAGCTGCAGCTGCAGAGCTTCCTTTATCTTTGGATGATGCTTCTGTTTTCCCAGATATAGGAGAGATAATACCAGTCTTATTAAAGGCTGGAGAAATTAAAAATGATGGTGGAGTATTTACATGGATAGGTAAGGAATTTCCAGCTGGGGATTTTAATTTAAGGAATATATCAAGCAGTATTTATAAAGTTATAAATAAACAAAATGGAACTATGCTTACTGAAATGGATGAGTATCAGGCATTCCATGAGGTGTATCCTAAAGCTATATATATACATGATGGAATGCAGTATCTTGTTGAAAGCCTTGATTTAACGAATAGGATTGCACAGGTTATACCTGTTGATATGAACTATTTTACTGTTCCTTTTACTGAGACTTCTGTAAGTATTATTAAGGAGTTTAAAAGCAAAAATATAAATAGAACTAATGTGACCTTTGGGGATGTAAATATAAAGGAGTCAGTTCCAGCCTATAAGATGATACAATTTCACAACAGACAAAATCTTGGATTTGAGCCTATATTTCAAAACCTATTTACACAACTTGAAACAGAAGGTATGTGGTATCTTATTCCAGAGGATGTTGATAGCATAATAAATTCATATACGGAATTTAACTATTATAGCGGCATAAAACATGCCCTTTTAACTGCAGCAAAGATGAGAACTATGGCAACATCGGAAGATATAGGAGGAACAGTTTTTAATACTGTAGAAAAGGATGGAGAAGTAAAAAGAGCTTTTATAATACTCTATGATTTATATCCAGGAGGGCTTGGATTTACTGAAAAGGCCTTTGATTTTGCAGAGGATATTTTAAATGATTCTATAAACCTTGTTAAAAATTGCAGGTGCCATGATGGATGTCCGGCTTGTGTTGGGGATTATCATCTTGATAAAAAACTTGTTCTTTGGGCATTAGAAGGAATGGTTAAAAAGAATGAAATAAGTTTTAAAGTTAAAGAAAAGAGTAAAAACATATCCTATATTGAAGAAAAAAATTTTAACTTAGAAGATTTGCCAGAGAAATGGAGTGAATTTATTTCTTTTTTAAATAAGAGAAGTGAAGCCTTTGTACCCTTCTTTTCAATTGTTAAATCTGTTTTAGTATCAGGAGATGTTTTAATACTTAATGTAAATGGAAGCTTTTTTAGGGATTGGATAATGGACAGCGTTAATAAAGATAAAATAGAAAACATAATAAAACGTTATGTGAATGTTCCAAGAGGGTTTAAAATAGATGTTAAAGCAGATGTATCGCTTGATATAATGGATAAAATAATGAGAAGATATGATGATCTAACTAAGTAGGTGGATTATGAAGGAAAGATATATTAAAGAATTTGAAAAGCTTAATGAATATCAAAGGCAGGCTGTTTTAAGCAACGATAAATATGTTCTATTGAATGCAGTTGTAGGGAGCGGTAAAACAACGGTGCTTGTGAATAAAATATTATATTTGCATTTTGTGCTAAACGTTCCCATTGAAGATATAATTGTGCTTACCTTTACTAACAAAGCAGCTGATGAGATATTAGGGAGAATATTTGAGTATGAGAGGGACGTATATAGCAAAGCAAAATACTTTGGCACATTTCATTCAGTTGCAAGGACTATACTAAATGAAAGCAGCAAACTTGAAAGTATAGGTTATAAAAAGGGATTTGAAATAATAGATAATGCTCATGCTTTTAATATATTAACTTCTATAATTGAAAGCAAAAATCTAAATATAAAATACAAGTCAAAACTTGTAAAGAGAATTGAGGAATTTAAAAAAGGCCAGAAACTCTTTGGAATTATGAAAAAGGATGATGATATAGAAAAGCTATACAAAATATATTACGATGAAAAGATTAAAAATAACCTTATGGATTTTGATGATATAATTGAAAACTGCATAAAAGTCCTTGATTGTCCTTTAAATCCATATTATATTATTATAGATGAATTTCAAGATACAGATATTAAGCAATTGGAGCTTATAAGAAAAATTGCAGGATATAATACTCATATATTTGCAATTGGAGATGAGAATCAAATAATATATTCCTTTAGAACAGGAACAAATAAAATATTTGAAAAATACAGGGAGTTCTATAGTCCAAAGGAGTATTCACTGCCTATAAATTACCGCTCAACTCGTACTATAGTTGAGGCTGCAAAACTATTTATAAATAAAGGAAAAATAGATGCGGTTTCAGATTATGGAAACCCTATAGTAGTTAAAAGGCACTATGATTCATTTAATGAGGCTTTACATGTTGCAAGAAAGATTAAAGAGCTTAATGAAAAAGGAATAGATTATGGTGATATTGCTGTTTTATATAGACGTACTGCTCAAGCTGAAGTTCTTATAGATGCTTTTAAAAAAGAAGGAATATCCTATAAAATAGTTTTTAAAGGTGAGAACATATTTGAATGTAGCGACGAAGAAAAGGATAAAGGCTCATTTGTTAACCTTATGACACTTCATTCGTCAAAGGGACTGGAATTTTCTTATGTTTTTATAATAGGGGCTAATATGGGGAACATGCCTATATCTTCAAAGAGAGGAGTTGAAGAAGAGGAAGCAAGGCTTTTTTTCGTAGGTATAACAAGAGCTAAAAAATATCTTGAAATATCTTATGTAACAAAACCAAACCTTCAAGGAGCTCTTCCCTTTGAGAGCCCATATATATCCATGATACCATCAAAACTTGTTGTTAAAGAAGATGATGTAAAAAATAATACTCTTTCAGATCTTTATGATAAATTAAGGGAAGAGAGGGAGAATAATAGGGAAAAGGAAGTTAAAAAAGTTATACATGAAAGATACGGAGAAGGTATATTGATATATGAAGATGATAATATTATAAAGGCATCTTTTGAAGGATATGGAGAAAAGGAATTTTCAAAGCTATTTTGCCCTCTTAAATTTAAATAGCAAAAAAGCAAAATAGCCGGTGAATCCGGCTTTGCTTCTATAAAAATAGAGGGGGATAGAATATGTTTAACTTTATAATATCAGCTTTTTATGAAGAATATATTTTAAAATTATTAATAAATTGTGAAGAAAAAAATTAGCCGGAAGACCGGCTTTTTATCTATTAAAGGGGGAAATTATGAAGTTTGTAATATAATATTAACAGTAGAATATTAATAATGAATTTATATTTAGTAAACATTATGTTAATTAGTAAAGATATTAGGAAGTGATATAATGGCGAAAATATGGGGAGATAAAAGATATAATTCTTTAAATTATTATTTAAGGCAGAAATTTAAGGATAAGGTATTTAAGATATCCCTTGATGCTGGTTTTTCATGCCCAAATAGGGATGGAACATTGTCAAGGGGAGGGTGCATATTTTGTAGTGAGCGCGGTTCAGGAGATTTTACAGGAAAGAGCAGGAATTTAGTTAAGCAGTTTTATGAAGTAAAAGAAATGATGAATAAAAAGTGGAAAAGTGGGAAGTACATAGCATATTTTCAGGCTTATACTAATACTTATGCTCCTGTAGATGTTTTAAGAGAAAAATACTATAGTATATTAAGCCTTGAAGATGTAGTTGGAATTGCTATTGCAACAAGACCTGACTGCCTTCAAGATGATGTGCTAAATCTTTTATCTGAAATAAATCAAAAAACCTATCTTTGGGTTGAGCTTGGGCTTCAAACAATAAATGAAAAGACAGCAGAGGTTATCAATAGAGGTTATGGGCTTGAGACTTACATAAAAGCTGTAAATGAACTCAAAAAAAGAGGTATTGAAGTTGTTACCCATGTTATATTTGGCCTTATAGGTGAAAACAAAAAGGACATGATAAATACTGTTGAATTTGTTGCTAATACTAAAACTCAAGGCATTAAAATACATCTTCTTCACTTAATGAAAGGAACAAGGCTTGTAGATTATTATAACAGAGGAGAGTTAAGGTTTTTATCCTTTGATGAATATGTAGATTTAGTTACAGATTCAATAAATATTTTACCTGAAGATATGGTAATTCACAGATTGACAGGTGACAGCCCAAGGGAACTTTTGATTGGGCCTATGTGGAGCCTTAAGAAATGGGAAGTTTTAAACGAAATAGATAGAAGATTAAAAGAAAAAGATATATGGCAGGGCAAGGGGTATGCTGAAAATTATGAAATATCAAAGCTTTTTATATAGTAAAACTTAATGGAAACTTTTGATTTATGAAGAAAATAAGATAAAAGCCCTATAATATTCCATAATAAACCGAACTATTAATTATAAAAAGGGTTTAATGATAGAATATAAATGTATATAATATAAATATGTAAAATTTTTATGAACAAAAATAGGGTGGGAAGAATTTATGCTTGAAAAACTAAAAGAAGAAGTATTAGAAGCAAATCTTGAGCTACCAAAAAGGGGACTTGTAAATCATACCTGGGGAAATGTTAGTGGAATTGATAGAGAAAAAGGACTTGTGGTAATAAAGCCGAGCGGGGTTCCATATAATGAGCTTAATATTGAAAGCCTTGTAGTTCTTGATTATGATGGAAATGTGATAGAAGGAAATTTAAAGCCTTCAAGTGATGCTATGACTCATCTGGTACTTTATAAGGCTTTTAAAGAAATAGGAGGGATAGTGCATACCCATTCACCATGGGCTACATCCTGGGCTCAGGCGTGTAAAAGCATTCCTCCACTTGGTGCAGCACATGCAGAGTATTTTTATGGTAACATACCCTGTACAAGAAAATTAAATGAAAAAGAAATAAAAGGTGATTATGCAGCTGAAACTGGGAGAGTTATTGTAGAAACTCTAAGTGGTGTAAACCCGCTTTATATGCCAGCAGTTCTTGTTAGTAACCACGGACCCTTTACCTGGGGAAAAACTCCAATGGATGCAGTAAATATGGCAGACGTGCTTGAAGTTGTTGCAATGGCAGCCTATAGAACCTATACGTTGACTCCTGCAATAAGACCTATTGATACAGTTCTTATTGAAACAAATTTCGCTAAAAAGCATGAGAATTTTCAAAAAAGCCTTTGATATGGGGGATGGTTATGGGAGAGATTTTGATTAAGGAAGTAAGTTATAAAAACTATGGAAAATGCTTAGAAATTTCAAATGGAAGTATTGATGCTCTGGTTACTGTTGATTGTGGGCCAAGGATAATAAGATTTGGATTTATAGGAGAAGAAAATGAGTTTTGTGATGAGGCACCTGTTGAAATTGACTTTGAAGATGATAAATTCTATTTAAGAGGAGGCCATAGGCTATGGCATAGTCCAGAAAATATGCCAAGAACTTATATGCCGGATAACAAGCCTTTAAAATGGGAAAGAATTGAAAATGGAATAAGGGTAAGCCAGGATGTAGAACCACATGTACAGATGAAAAAGGAGCTTGAGATAACATTAGATGGCAAAAAAAACAAACTAAAGGTTGTTCACCACTTGATTAATAAAAATGCGTGGGCAATAAAGGTTTCAGCATGGGCATTAACTATTATGGCACCAGGAGGGCTTGAAGTTATACCACAGCCCAAAAGTGATACAGGACTTTTACCAAATAGAAATATTTCTATTTGGTCCTATACAAAGATGAACGATCCGAGGGTTTATTTTGGTGAAAAATATATTACATTAACTCAAAATCCAAGTATGAAAGCTGCATTTAAAATAGGTATTAATAACGAAGATGGTTGGGCAGCATATTTTAATCATAACAATTTATTTATAAAACGTTTTGAGCATTTTAAGGATAGAAACTATCCAGACTATGGGGTATCTTATGAAACTTATACTACAGATTATATGCTTGAGATGGAAACACTTTCTCCTTTGACTGTGCTTGAACCTGATGAGGAAATAGTACATATTGAAGAATGGGAACTTATAAAATCAGTGGTAAGACCTAATGGAAAAGATGAATATGAAATAGAGAGAGTATTGAAAGAGTATATAGGATAAATAGACTAACCCATATAATTCTAAATTAATCTTATACCAATTTAGAATTATATGGGTTAAATTTATTAGTGTTTTTAAAACATAATTTAATTTATAAAATAAGTAATAAAAATTACAAAAAATATTTTAAAAATATGTGGTAAAATGGTATAATTGAGGTAGAAAATAATATATATTTTAAATATATAATTTATTGAATAAATAAAGTTGGTGAAAAGATGGAGTTTCATACTGCAAGAAAAAACTTAATTAAAGAAATAAATAAGACTGCAATACTTAAGATTATCAGGGAAAAGGAGCCAATTTCAAGGGCTGACATATCAAAGATAACAGGGCTAAATCCTGCAACTGTTACAAACAATGTAAACATACTTCTTGAGGAAAAGATTGTATTAGAAAGAGGAATAGGGGATTCCTCAGGCGGAAGAAAACCTATACTCCTTGAGTTAAATAAAGATGCTTTTTATGCAATAGGAGTTGATATGGGAATTAAAAGTGTTAGAGCTGCTATAAGTAATCTTAATGGAAAGATTATAAGAAAAATAGAATTACAGTACGAATCTTTAGATGAAAAAAATGTTATTGATTCTACTAAAAAGGTAATCCAAATATTAATTGCGGAGTTTGATATATTAAAGGATTTAATTCTTGGAATAGGTATTGGAGTACATGGAATAGTAAATCCAATAGAAGGGGTATCATTATATGCACCAAATTTTAACTGGGAAAATCTAAATATAAAAAGTATAATAGAAAATCAATTTGATCTTCCAGTTTTTATAGACAATGATGTTAGAGTTATGGCCCTTGGAGAAAAGTGGTTTGGAGCTGCAAAGTCTGTTAGGGACTTTGTGTTTATCAACGTTGGGAGTGGTATAGGTGCAGCGATATTTATAAATGATAAGCTTTATAGAGGAAGCCTATTTGGGGCAGGTGAGATTGGACATATTAGCATAGTTGAAAATGGCCCAAGATGTAGCTGTGGGAACTTTGGATGTCTTGAGGTTATGGCCTCTGGCACAGCTCTTGAGAAAAAAATTATATCAGATATAAACCTTGGAAAGGAAAGTATAATTTTAAACCTTGTAAACGAAGATTTATCAAAGATTACAGGTGAAATAATATATGAAGCTGCAAAGATGGGTGATAGGCTTGCAATAAACACTTTTTATGATATTGGAAGTTATTTAGGGCTTGCAGTATCAAATCTTATTAATATATTAAATCCTGAAATGATAATAATAGGTGGAGGAGTTGCATTAGCCGGGGATTTTATATTAAAGCCTTTACGAAATATAACATATAAAAAATCAATGAAGCATCTATCTCAAAAGACTACAATACTTTCATCATATCTTAAGGAGGACTGTGGAGTTATTGGTGCAGCAACTTTAGTATTTGATGATTTTTTTAATGTAATTTGAGTATAAAATTTTTTTAATATTTTATGAAACAAAAGAAAGTAAATTTTTGGGAGGAATTAGTATGTCGGAGTTAAGGTGGAATCCACTTTTAAGAACATGGACAATGGTGGCTTCAAATAGGCAACAAAGGCCTCTTATGCCAAAGGATTGGTGTCCTTTTTGCCCAGGCTCTGGTAAAGTTCCAGAGGATTATGATGTTTACTGCTATAATAATGATTTTCCTGCATTAACGTTAAACCCTGATGAACCTGATATTGAAGGTAGCGAACTTTATAAGGTGGCTAAAAATTATGGTAAGTGTGAGGTTATACTGTATTCTCCTGAGCATAATAAGACTTTACCTTCCCTTTCGGTAGAGCACATAATAAAGCTTATAAATCTTTGGACAGAAAGGTTTAGAGAGCTTTCAAAGGATGATAAGATAAAATACATATTTGAGTTTGAAAA
This sequence comes from Caloramator sp. E03, assembly GCF_006016075.1. NCBI lineage: Bacteria > Bacillati > Bacillota > Clostridia > Eubacteriales > Clostridiaceae > Caloramator > Caloramator sp. E03. Next base: position 1,928,370 of record NZ_CP040093.1, read on the forward strand.
CAGGGGAGAAGAAGTTGGAGTTACGATGCCCCATCCTCATGGACAGCTTTATGCATATTCCTTTTTGCCTCTTAAGATAAAAACAGAACTTGACAGCTGTAAGGATTATTACAATGAAAAAAGAAGATGTATGATTTGCGATATGAATAGGGAGGAGAAAGAGTTTAAAAAAAGAATTATAGCTGAAAACGATAGCTTTATTTCTTATATCCCCTTTTTTACAGATTATCCCTATGGAGTGTTTATAGTAAGTAAAAGTCATAAAGGAAATTTTACAGAGTTTGATGAAAAGGAAAAAGAAGATCTTGCTATGATGTTAAAGGGGGTAACAAGTGCCTTTGATAAATTGTTTGACAGGCTTTTTCCTTATATGATGTGCATACATCAAACTCCAGTAAACTGTAAAGAGTATGAGGACTCAAAGGATTATTATCATTTTCATATAGAATTTTATCCACCTTTACGGGATAAAAATAAAATAAAATTCTATGCTTCATCAGAAATGGGAGCTTGGGCTGCATGTAACCCACTTTCTGTTGAAGAAACTGCAAAACTTTTAAGAGATGTTTATGAAAGGTAGGTATTATTATGAATATTGAGCATTTAAAAAATAAATTTTATGAATATTATGGAGAAAAAGATAATATACTTTGCTTTTTTTCGCCTGGAAGGGTAAACTTGATAGGTGAGCATATAGATTATAATGGTGGATATGTATTTCCAGGAGCTTTAACCCTTGGAATATATGCTGTAATAAGATATAGAAGTGATGACATAGTAAATTTAAAATCTTTAAATGCTAAGGAAACTGTTACTTTTAAGCTTGATGATATTGAGTATAAAAAGGAGGATGGATGGGGTAATTATCCAAAGGGTGTTATAAAATATCTTTTAAGGGATTACTCACTAAAAGGATGTGATATTCTTTACTTTGGAGATTTACCTGATGGTGCAGGGCTCTCATCTTCAGCTGCTATAGAGGTTTTAACAGCATATATGATGCTCTATCCAATTTTAAAGCATGATATTGATAGGGTGGAACTTTCATTAATGTGTCAAAAGGTTGAAAATAATTTCATTAAAGTAAACTGTGGGATTATGGATCAATTCTCTGTTGCCATGGGAAAGAAAAACAATGCTATACTTCTTGATTGTAACACATTAAAATACGAGTATGTTCCTTTTGAGCTTAAAAATTATAGCCTTGTTATAATGAATACCAATAAAAAAAGGGAACTTGCTGATTCTAAATACAATGAAAGAAGGACAGAGTGTGAAAAAAGCCTTGAAATTATTAAAAATTATAAAAAGGTTTCAAACCTTTGTGAAGCAAAAATAGATGATGTTTATAATTGCATAAAAGATGAAACATTAATTAAAAGGGCAAGACATGTTATAAGTGAAAATGAGAGAGTTGTAAAGGCAGTTGAAGTTTTAAATAAAGGGGATATCTTGTCTTTTGGCAAATTGATGAATGGATCCCATAAATCTTTAAAGGAAGATTATGAAGTTACAGGACTTCACCTTGATACTATTGTTGAGGCTGCGCAAAATGCTAAAGGATGTATAGGAGCAAGGATGACAGGAGCAGGCTTTGGAGGTTGTGCAATAGCTATAGTTGAAAGTGAATATATAGAGGAGTTTAAAGATATTGTAGCTAATCATTATAAAAATAAGACAGGAATTAGTCCAAGCTTTTATACTAGTGTGATTGGAGATGGGGTTAAATTTTTAGGATAAGGAGTGATAATATGAATGTTCTTGTTACAGGAGGGGCAGGATATATAGGCTCTCATACAGTAAGGCTTCTTCAAAGGATGGGCAAAAATGTTATAGTATATGATAACCTTTCAACAGGTCACAGGAATGCTGTAAAACAGGGAATATTTGTTGAGGGAGACATTTTTGATAGTGAGCTTTTAAAGGATACTATTAGAAGGTATTCAATTGATTCTGTAGTTCACTTTGCAGCTTTTAGCCTTGTTGGAGAGTCTATGGAAAAACCAGAAAAATACTATAAAAACAACGTTATGGGGACACTTAATTTGCTTGAAGCTATGTTATCTTGCAATGTAAAAAAACTTGTATTTTCCTCAACAGCGGCTGTTTACGGTGAACCAGAGCAAATCCCTATAACAGAGGATATTACAAAGAACCCTACTAATGTTTATGGAAAGACTAAGCTAATTATGGAAAATGCAATGGAGGATTATTCAAAAATATTAGGACTAAAATATATAGCTTTAAGATATTTTAATGCCTGTGGTGCAGATGAGGATGGAGATATTGGAGAGGATCATAATCCTGAAAGCCACCTTATACCACTGATTCTTAAAACTTGCCTTGGGTTAAGAGATAGTATAAAGATATATGGAGATGATTATCCAACTTCTGATGGAACTTGCGTTAGAGATTATATACATGTGAATGATTTAGCATTAGCACATTATCTTGCTCTTGAAGCCCTTTATGATGGCAAGGATTCAAATGTATATAATCTTGGAAATGGAAGCGGATTTACAGTAAAGGAAGTTATAAATTCTGCTGAAAAGGTTACGGGGATATCTATAAAGAAAGAAGTAATAGGAAGAAGGGAAGGAGATCCGGCAATACTAATTGCAAGCTCTAAAAAAATAGAAAAAGATCTTAATTGGAAGCCTAAGTACACGAATATTGAAGACATAATCGAGAGTGCATGGAAGTGGCATAAAGCATATCCTAATGGGTATGAGGATAAATAAAAAATTCCGTAGGGTTTTCTCTACGGAATTTTTTCTATCATACACCTTTATAATCGAGAACCATTTGAGCTATATTTGTTGAGTGGTCTCCTACCCTTTCAAGATTGCTTATAATATCAAGAAATACTGTACCACTTGCAGGATAGCATATACCTTTGTTTAATCTATCAATATGCTCTTTTCTAAGCCTTTTTTCCATACTGTCAATTTCAACTTCTGATTTTAAAACTTTTTCTGCTACTTCAAAATCGAAGTTTTCAAGAGCTTTTATGCTTAAGTCTATTGTAGACTTTACAGTACTAACCATAGTCTTTAGCTGCTCAATTGCTGTATCAGAGAAAGAAAGCTTTTTAGACATTCTATACTCAGCAAATTCAGAGAGATTATCAGCATGATCGCCTATTCTTTCAATATCATTTACAACATGGAAAAGAGAACTTATAATGCTTGACTGATAATCTGATAAAGGAGCCTTTGACAAGGAAACCATAAAGGATGTAATTTCCCTATCAAGAAAATTAATAATCTCCTCAATCTCCTGTACCTGTGATATTTTCCTTTCATCTTCGTTTACAAATGCTTCAAAAGCCCTTTCAATGTTTTCTGAAGCAAGATTTCCCATTCTAACAAGCTCTTTTATAACTTGCCCAACAGCAATAGATGGAGTTTCAAGAAGCCTTGAATCGAGATATTTAAGAGTCATTACATCTTCTTTTTCATCTTTTCCTGGAACAAGTTTATTAACAAATTTTACAAGAAGGGCTATAAATGGAGCCTGTATTATTGTGTTTGTTACATTAAAGAGTGTATGTGCATTTGCAATCTGTCTTTTTATATCCCCACCAAATTGAGGAACAACTAATAAAACAATTTTAAATAGAGACATAAATATTATTGTTCCAATAACATTAAATGTTAAATGAATTAAAGCAGCTCTTCTTGCGTTTTTATTTGTTCCAATACTTGCAAGAAGGGCAGTTGCGCATGTACCAATGTTGTCACCAAAAAGTATTGGGAGGGCAACGCTAAGAGGAAGAGCGTTAATCCCTGCAAGGGTTTGAAGTATACCGATTGTTGCACTGCTGCTTTGAACTGTTGCTGTCATTCCGAGCCCTACAACAACTCCCATTAAAGGATGTTTTCCAAGGGTTAGAATAAGGTTTCTAAAACCTTCATTATGGCTCAATGGTTTCATAGAGCTTTCCATTATTGACATACCAACAAATAGAATTCCAAAGCCTAAAACTATTTCTCCTAAATCTCTATTCTTTTTCTTTTTTGAAAATATAACCATTGCAGCGCCAATGGCAAGAATAAGTGGAGCAACATCTGTTAGTTTAAAGGCTATAAGCTGTGCAGTCATTGTAGTACCTATGTTAGCACCCATTATAATTCCTGCAGCCTGATATAGATTCATAAGTCCAGCATTTACAAATCCAACAGTCATAACAGTAGTAGCACTTGAACTTTGGATTATTGCTGTAACACCTGCTCCAGCAAGTATAGCTAAAACTCTGTTACTTGTTATAGTTTCTAATATCTTTTTTAATTTTTCCCCTGCTGCCTTTTGAAGTCCGTCTCCCATAAGTTTCATTCCATAGACAAAAAGACCAAGTCCTCCTAAAAGAAGAAAAATCATTTTGTAATTCATAAAATTCCTCCATATCCTTGCGTTAATATAATTACACAATAGTTAATTATATTATATTAATGTTAAATCTGTGTTAAAAAATAAATTTTAATGTAGATTTTTTATATTAAATTTAGGGAAATTTGTAGATTAATAATATTTAATGAAATATAAGGAATATTTTTCTAAAACAAACAACATATTTTATTATAATAAAAATATTATTAAATATATAGTGGAGCATTATTCTAAAATTATTTTATCTGAAACAGAATTTTAATGGGGGATGAATATGAAAAGATGGGGAGAAAGTAAATTTAAAAGAAAAAATACTATAGTTTATCTAATAAAGTTTTACATAAGGTTTTTATTATTTATTTTCATGTTAACATTTATAGTAATCATAATAAATAAGCCCAAGACTCCTAAGGAACAAAAAAATATTAAAATAAATAAAATAGAAAGAAGTGTTGCCTATAAAAGGGCTTTATCAATTATAAACTATGTTTGGGAGTACAATTATCTTAAGAACGGAATTAATGGAAATAAAGATATTCAGCTTCCCAATTATTTGAAAGGTAAGATTACAATAAAGACCTGTGGCATACCCTATTGCTGGGGAGGATATTTTTCTCTTGATTGTAGCAATTCAAAGGATGTAAAAAATTTTCAAGAAGCTATTGATAGAGGCTATTCGGCAGGGAATATTATATGTTCAGGAGAGTATAAAAATTTTACAGCAGGGCTTGATTGTTCAGGGTTTGTAAGTGCAGTTTATAATTTGCCTGAAAAGTGTTCAACAAATACTATGAAGTATTATTTTGCATCAATTGATATAAAAGATTTAAAACCCATGGATATATTCAATAGTGAAAATAACCATACTTTTATATACATAAGGGAAAGTAGCGATAAAAAGGGTATTATAACTATGGAAGCTACAACAGGTAAAAATAGTAGGGATAAAACTGTTATAGGTTATAGAAGTTACGATGAAATAAAAAATGCTATAAACAATAAAATGTATGTTCCAATGAGATATAAGGGTATAATTGATGATAATATAGAGCTTTTTAAGGATATTAATGAATTCAATGATACACTTACATTTGCTGTTTTGTCAAAGGAATTTATAAATGGATATATAGAATATGCAGAGGATATTGATTATTTTTATATTGAGAATAATGAAGACAGAATCATTAATGTTAATGTAAAGAGCCTTCCAGATTTTTGCAATATAGCTGTTTTAGATGATAGAGGAAAAGAGATAAAAGTCTTAAATAAAGGTAATTACAATATAAATGTTAAAAAAGGAAAAGTATATATTAAAATAAGTAGCAATGATTTTAAATTTAGTAGCAATGAAGGATATGAAATTTATATATATTAAAATACCGGTTGCCCGGTATTTTAATATTTTGATGCAATATCTTTAAGTATTTCTGCATTTGATGTTAGTTTTTGTATAAAGGCGTTAATCTCTTCAAGTGCATTTGCTTGATTTATAAATACGTCATTTGTTTTATTTATTTTATTAGTTATGCTTGAAATTGATTGATTTATATTTTTTAGTATGTTACTTATTTCTTTTACTGATTCGCTACTTGATTTTGAAAGTTTTCTTATTTCTTGTGCAACAACTGTAAAGCCTCTTCCGGTTTCTCCCGCCCTTGCAGCTTCTATTGCTGCATTAAGCCCAAGCAGATTTGTCTGCTCTGCAATAGTTTTAACAAAATTCAAAACTTCATCAGTTTTTTGTGCTTCGTTAGATGCCTCTAAGGCACTTTTTTCAATTTCTTCTGTAGAGGATACTATTTCCTGTATAGAAGAGGATATATTGTTAATAGTTGTAGATATTTGTTGAAGTGCACTTGAGAGGCTTTGGGACATATTCATAATATCATAGTATTTACTTGTACTTTTTACCAGTGCAAAACATCCTATTATGTCTCCGGTTTCATCTTTTAAAGGGACAGATATTGATTTGACTTCTGTACCAAATACTTCCTTAGGGATAAGTTTTGAATAGGGCTTACCATTTTTTATTGCAATATAATCTGAACCGTCCTTACTAATTAAATCTCCAACATTCACTTTAAGATTGAACTTTTCAAGTCCATACAGATATATGTACTTTTCTGTATCACAAATTGAAAAGGCTACCTCCTCATCAAAAAATGCTGTAAGAAAAGGTATTATATTTATACAGGATTTTAATAACTCATTTGTAATCTGTTCCATAAAAAGCCCTCCATCTACAAATTTATATAAATATAATATCATAAAAATTGACAAAAAGGTAATAAAATTGTTTAATAAAGATGTCAATGAAAAAATTGTATTTAAAATTTGAAATTTATTCACGGGCTATTGCAAAGTTCCTAAAACAAAAAGGGTTTGTCTACAATATGAGTTTTAGGGTAGATATCTACCCTAAAACTCATATTGCTATTAATAGTTTTCAACAAACAATTCAAAGTATCCTTGGGGATGTTTGCAGGCTGGACATGATTGAGGAGCTTCTTCACCTTCGTATATGTATCCACAGTTATCGCATTTCCATTTAACAGTTTTATTCTTTTTAAATACTTCGCCATTTTTTATATTATCAAGAAGTTTTCTATATCTTGTTTCATGATGTTTTTCAACTTCGGCTATTTTTTTAAATGTAGTTGCTATTTCTAAAAAGCCTTCTTCTTCTGCAACTTTTGCAAATTCAGGATATATATCGGACCATTCTTCTTTTTCACCATTAGCAGCATAAAGAAGGTTTGACTCAGTATTACTAAGACCTACAGGATAGCCAGCAGATATGGTAACAGCCTCACCTTCAAAACTTTCATTTAGAAACTTGAAAAAAATTTTGGCATGTTCTTTTTCATTTTCTGCTGTTTCTAAAAACAAATTAGATATTTGAATGTATCCTTCCTTTTTAGCTGCTGAAGCATAGAATGTGTACCTGTTTCTTGCTTGTGATTCACCAGCGAAGGCCTTCATTAAGTTTTCTGCAGTTTTAGTACCTTTTAAAGATTTCATTAAAAACACCTCCATTAATATTTACTATATATTAACATAAATCCTAAAAAGTAAAAACTACATACTATTTATTTAAATTGCAAAAAAAGTTTCAAAAGCTTTTTACTTTAAAAATAAAATATTTGTGATATTATAAAATTTGAAATATTTTATATGGAGGTAATAAAGTGAGAAACTATGGATTTGTTAGAGTTGCATCTGCATGCCCAAAACTTAAAGTTGCAGATGTTAAGTATAATGTAGGTGAGATAAAATCTCTTATTCTAAAGGCATATAAAGAAAATGTGTCCATACTTGTATTTCCTGAGCTATCCATAACAGGATATACATGTGCAGATTTATTTGGACAGGATATTCTTATTGAAAATAGCAATAAGGCAATTAGTGAATTATGCAGCTTTACTAAAGATATAGATATGTTAATATTTATAGGAGCTCCATTCTTATCAGGTCAGTTTTTATTTAACTGTGCAATTGCAATTCATAAAGGGAAGTTACTTGGAATTGTTCCTAAAACTTATATACCAAACTATGGTGAATATTATGAAAAAAGATGGTTTGCATCATCAAAGGATGTTTCTTTTGAAGAAGTTTATTTTTTAGATGAGAATGTTCCTTTTGGGAATATATTATTCCAAGATGAAAATATAAAGGAGCTATGTGTTGGAGCTGAAATATGCGAGGATCTTTGGGCAGCTATACCTCCTTCTTCATATCAAGCCTTAGCAGGTGCAAGTATCATTGTAAATCTTTCTGCAAGTAACGAACTTATCAACAAAGCTTTATATAGAAAGGAACTTGTAAAACAGCAAAGTGGAAGGCTTATATGTGGATATGTCTATTCTTCATCTGGAGTATATGAATCAACAACGGATCTTGTATTCAGTGGTCATATTATGATAGCAGAAAACGGAAGCATCTTGAAAGAAGGAGAAAGATTTAAAAGGGATAGTGAACTTATAATAGCTGATATAGATATTCAAAGGTTATTAGCTGAAAGACGAAAAAATCTTACATTTAAAGATTCAAACACAAATACTATATATAGAAAAGTTATGTTTAATATGGAAATAAAAGAAGGGAGCAAGCTATTAAGATATGTTGATCCTCATCCTTTTGTACCTTCCAGTACATTAGAAAGGGAAGATAGATGCAGGGAAATATTTAATATACAGGTTGCAGGACTTGCAAAGAGGATAGAACATACAGGATTAAAAAAGCTAGTAATTGGGGTATCAGGGGGGCTTGATTCAACCCTTGCACTATTAGTTGCAGTAAAGACCTTTAAAGAGCTTGATATATCGAATAAAAATATAATTACAATTACAATGCCAGGTTTTGGGACAACGGATAGAACCTATAATAATACTATTGAGCTTTGTAAAAGTCTTGGTACAGATTTTAGAGAGATAAATATTAAAGAGGCTTGCCTTCTTCATTTTAAAGATATATCCCATGATGCTGATAAACTTGATATAACCTATGAAAACGTTCAGGCAAGGGAAAGAACACAAATTCTTATGGATATTGCAAACAAGGAAGGAGGGCTTGTTGTAGGAACAGGGGATTTATCTGAGATTGCCCTTGGCTGGAGTACGTATAATGGTGATCACATGTCTATGTATGCAGTAAACTGCAGTGTTCCTAAAACTCTTGTTAGATATCTTGTTGGGTATGTTGCAGAAAGGGAGATGGATAAAAAAACCTCAAACATTTTGGTTGATATACTAAATACCCCAGTAAGTCCAGAGTTATTACCTGCAAAGGAAGGGGAAATTTCACAAAAGACTGAAGATATAATAGGTCCTTATGAGCTACACGACTTTTTTCTATATCATTTTATAAAATATAGCGCACCACCTAAAAAGATATTATATTTGGCACAGGAGGCCTTTGAAGATAAATACAGTAAGGATGAGATTTCAAAATGGCTTAAAATATTTTATAAAAGGTTTTTTATTCAGCAGTTTAAGCGTTCCTGTATCCCCGATGGCCCAAAGGTTGGAACAATAAGTCTTTCCCCAAGGGGAGATTGGAGGATGCCAAGTGATGCATCATCAGATATTTGGATTGAGGAGCTTTAACTAATAAGTGACAGAAGTCGCCTACTTCGTAGAGTTGGGGTAGTTCACGTTTATACAAAAAGGACGGCTTATGCAGCTGTCCTTTCAATTTTATCAATAGAAGATTAAAAGTTTATATAAAAAGTACTGTGTTGTTTTATTTTGTTTTATGTTGTATTATATTGATAAAAGGAATTGTATGGAGGTATAAGATGCTTGCACTTGAAAGAAGGAGAAAGATTTTAACTATAATTCAACAGGAAAAAAGTGTTTTGGTTCCAGAGTTAAGTAAACTATTTAATGTTACTGAAGAAACAATAAGGCGAGATCTTGAGAAACTTGAGAAGGATGGATATTTAAAAAGAACCTATGGAGGAGCTGTTATAGTTGATAATTCAAATTTAGATCTTCCTTTTAGTATAAGGGAAGTTACAAATATAGAGGGGAAAAGTTCAATAGGTAGTATAGTTGCTCAATATATTAATGATGGTGAGATTTTAATGCTTGATTCAAGTTCAACAGCACTTCAAGTTGCAAAACATATTAAAAATAAAAAAAATATTACAGTAATTACTAATTCGGAAAAGATAATATTAGAGCTATCAAATAATAAGGATTTTAACATTATTTCAACTGGAGGGACCTTCAGAGCATCATCATTTTCTTATATAGGTCATTTAGCAGAGAAGGCCATAAAAAATTACAATGCTGATAAGGCTATTATATCTTGTAAAGGTATTTCTATTGATAAGGGAATAACTGACTCAAATGAAATGGAAGCAGAAATTAAAAAAGCTATGATAAATTCGTCAAATAAAGTATTTCTTGCTGTTGATTATACTAAATTCAATAAAGCTTCCTTTGTAAATATGATGGATATTAAAGATATAGATATACTGTTTACAGATAATAAGTTATCTTTAGATTGGGAAGATAAGCTAAAGCATTTTGAAGTTCAAGTTATATACTGCTAAAGCCTATGTAAAAATTAAAATTTTTATGTTTAAGATTAATGGTTTGTGGATTGTAGTTTTAAAGTAAAGATGTTGCAGCAAAAAGTATATATAGAATAAGTTATATTTTAACATAAGAAGATGCATTTATATTTTTGTATTTTAGGGTATAGTTTCTTCTTAAAAAGAATAATAGTGAGGAAAAAAATCTTGCTCCTGCAGTTATTAAAAGTGCTACTTTAATGTTTGTAAGCTTATATATATACATTCCAACAAAGGGTGCAATTATTAAAGTTAGATTTATGCAAAGATTATATAGGGCTATATAGGAAGTCCTATTTTCTTTTGGGGATACTTCATACAGCGAGTTTATTAAAAGAAGCTGAATTCCTGCAAAAGTAAATCCTATAATTCCAGTGAAATATGCAACGTGTATTATATGAGTTGATATTGAATAAAATAAAGGACAAAGCCCGGAACCAAAGGCTGATATGGTTAAGGTTAGGGCACTCCCTTTTTTATCAGAAAATTTTCTCCAAAAGGTATAGCCTATTGCCATACATACACCGTTTACTGTTGATATTATTCCTGCCCACATCTCATTAGTATGAAGGTAGTCAACCTCATAGGTTAAAAATAAAGGCCAGCCCATCTGCCAAGAAAAGTGGAATACTATAATACATATAATGTATATTAAATATGGTTTTTGTTTAATCATTCCTTTAAAAAAATCTATACTTAGCTTTTCCTTTTCGCTTTTTACTTCAACAAAATTTCCCTTTATTTTATCTTTGTGCATATAAAGAGAAAGAACTTCAAAAATGCCTATGATAAAGGCAATTATAAAAACTATTTGGTAGTAATGTATAAGCTCCTGCTTGGTATTTGACAGCTTGTGAAGGAGAATCCCCACAAAAAGTGTTACTGCTGTCCCTGTAAAGGTTGAAATACTGTTTCTTTGTGATAGAACTTTTGACCTTTTAGAAGGTGAGAATATATCTGCAAAGAAAGACTGCCAAAAGAATGTTGCTATAGAGCCTGGAAAGTTCATAGCACCATATAATAATACAAATGTTGCAGCACGTAATCCTTCAGGAAGGATAGGAACAAAGGCCATTAATATATAAAAGCTTCTAGTTACAAAATAAGAAAGTGAGGTTACTTTTTTCTTATTTTTGCATGAAAGTATAAGAGGAGTACTAAGAAGTATTCCAAGGATACTAAATAATGCAGGAAGAGAATTTAGCAAAGATACAAGATAATCGCTGGCATTTAGCCTTTTTATGAATAGACCTGCAAAGGATGTTACGAGGTTGACAGATATTATTTGAAGTGCCCCATTGATATTGTTCATCTTTATATTAAAATTTTCATCGATATTTTTCATAGATATCCCCCTTTATTACAGCACTATTTTATTATAGCATTGAAAAGTTATTTGTGAAAATGCCAGATACATAAAAAATTAAGAAAATAATGTAGCAATGTATATATTTAAATATATATTGGCAAAATCTAAATGTATAATGTAATAATTAGCTAAAATATTGGAGCCATTTTTTAACTATGATATAATTCAATTAAGAATTATAAAAAAATTATATCTTAGGGAGATTAACCATGGTTGAAATAGAAGGTACAGTTGTAAGTATTGTATATAGGAATGATGATAATGGATATACTGTAGCAAAGATTAAACATGGGAAAAATACTGAATCGGTTGTTGGCTATATGCCCTTTTTGAATGAAGGCCAAAGGGCAAGGTTTTTCGGTGAATGGACAATACACCAAACCTTTGGTCAGCAGCTTAAAGTTGAAAGTTTTGAAGAAATAATGCCTGCTACTTTAGAGGGAGTTGAAAAATACCTTGCAAGTGGTCTTATTCCTGGGGTTGGTCCTGCAACTGCAAAGAGAATTGTTGAGAAATTTGGAATGGATTCACTTGATATTATTGAAATGAACCCTATGAAGCTTATGGAGATTGAAGGTATTGGAGAGAAGAAGGCAAAAAGTATTGCAGAGGCCTTTAAAGAGCAAAGAGAGCTAAGGGAAGTTTTAGTTTCCCTTCAAAGCTATGGTATATCTGTAACTTATGGAATTAAAATATATAGAAAATATGGTAAAGATACTTTTAATTTAATAAAAGAAAATCCTTATAGGCTTTGTGATGACATAGATGGTATAGGGTTTAAAACAGCCGATAAAATTGCAAGAAACCTTGGTGTTGATTTAAATTCTATTCATAGAGTTATGGCAGGTATAAAATATGTTTTAGCTGGCTGTATTGCAAATGGACATGTATATCTTCCAAAGCTGACTCTTCTTGATGAATGTGTTGCTCTTTTAAATGTTTCAGTTGAAATAGTTGAAGAAGCGCTTACATCTCTTATAGTTTCCAAACAAGTTTATATTGATGATATCGAGGGCGAAACAGCAGTTTACTTATCCTCACTTTATTATTCAGAACTTGGAGTGGCAAGGAGGATTATTGAGCTTTCTTTAAATAAAGTAAAAGATGATTTTAAGGATGTAGAAGAGGATATAAAAGAATTTGAAAAGGAAAATAATATAGAGTTTGCGATAGAGCAAAAAGAAGCAGTAATACAGGCGGTTAAAAATGGGGTTTGTATTATAACTGGAGGCCCTGGGACAGGGAAGACAACAATAATAAAATGTATAATTGAAATTTTCAAGAAAAAGGGAATGGAAGTAGTACTTGCTGCACCAACAGGTAGGGCATCAAAGAGGATAACGGAAGCAACAGGCTACGAGGCAAAGACAATACACAGACTTTTAGAGATGGAATATGTTATGGGAGAGAATTATCCTGAATTTTCAAGGGATGAGGGTAACCCATTAGAATGTGATGCCGTTATAATAGATGAGGCTTCTATGGTTGATATACTTTTGATGAACTCCCTTTTAAAGGCAATGCCTTTAGGATGCAGGCTTATTATGGTTGGAGATGTGGATCAGCTTCCATCTGTAGGCCCAGGCAATGTCTTAAGGGATATAATAGAAAGTCAAGTACTTAGTGTTGTAAGGCTAAATAAAATATATAGACAGGCTGATGAAAGCCTTATTGCTATAAATGCTCATAGGATAAACAGTGGTCAAATGCCAATATTAAATGACAGGGAGAAGGATTTTTTCTTTATTCAAGTTGGTAATCCTTCAGACATGGTTGAGGAGATTGTTAGGCTTGTTGATATAAGACTGCCATCCTTTAAGGAAGGATTTGATCCTATGCGGGATATACAGGTATTATCACCAACGAGAAAGGGAGAGGTTGGCATATATAACTTAAATATAAAACTTCAGCAGGTTTTAAACCCAAAATCAAGCCAAAAGGCAGAAAAACAGTTTAGAGATTTTATATTTAGAGTTGGAGATAAGGTAATGCAGATTAAAAATAACTACAGCTTAAAGTGGCAGAGTATCTCCAATGAAAATGAAACTGGGATGGGAATTTTTAATGGAGATATAGGCTTTATAGAGGAGGTTGATAACGAAAATCAAACTCTTACAGTTATATTCGATGATGATAAAAGAGTTGTATATGATTTTACAAATTTAGATGAGCTTGAAATGGCTTATGCAGTAACTATACATAAAAGCCAGGGTTGTGAATTTCCTGTGGTTGTAATTCCTGTTTTTTATGGTCCTCCTATGCTTATGACAAGAAATCTTATATATACTGGGGTTACCAGGGCCAAAAAGCTTGTTGTATTGGTTGGATTGAGCAGAGCTTTATGTAATATGATAAATAATGATACTATTGCTAAAAGATATACAGGGCTAAAAAAGAGAATAATTTCTTATGTTAATGTTATAAGATAGGGTGTGCTATAAGTGGATGTGGTTCTTTATAAAGCAAAGCAAAGGGATGGGGGATATATTTATGATATGTCTCTTAATCCAAAGGTTGATTTTGTAATATTAAAAGGAACAAGAAAAATAAGATCTTTAACTGTTATTACTCCTAAAATTCCTATTGAAATTGGTGAAAATATATTAAAAAGAGTATATGGGGCATCAAATATTGTTGGAAAGATTATAGGTTCGCAAGATTTTTTAATAAATAATGCGTTAAAAAAGTTTAATGTGCCTCAGATAAAGAAAGAAATAGTATCAAAAGAGGTAGTAGATAAAAATTCTATTTCAATAGTTGAACAGTACATAAAAGGTAAAATAATAAGCATAAGACAGCTTATAAATTTAAAATCTTATATAAATTCGGATGAAGAAGAGATAATAGATGCAGTACAAGTACTTTATTGCGAGAGAAGAATAAAAATGATACCATCTGTTAGAAAAGTTAGGAATAGGATGATTTGTTCCTTTTGTAACAAAGAGCCTTGTAGTATTTGTAGATTTGGCTTTTTAGAAGATGATATACTTTTATATGCTGCTGATAATTATAATTTAAAGAGCGTGAAAAAAGTAATATTAAAAAAGCCTATACTAACAGTATCTTTGAAAAAGGCCTACGATGATTTTAGTCTATTTATAAAATCTAAAAAGGAATGGGCAGTATTATGGTGTGTTCCAGGTTCCTTTGATTATGAGGCTATAGTAGGGGGAATAGCAGAAACTATAAAATATGGAGGAAGAATTTTGATTGTAACCTCATCCTTTGAAAATTTAAAGGCAGCAGAAGCATTAAGAAAGACTTTAAAAGATATCAATATAAGCTGTACAGCAGACAATGGATGGAGTCTTAAGGATGAAGATATAGTTATTCATTCTATAAAAAACTATTCTCCCTTTTATAAAGCCTTTGATCTTGTAATATTTGATAAAAGGTATGCCTTTTTAGAAGAAAAATTCGAGGATGCAGAGTTGCTTTATAAAAAAGCAGTAAAAGAAAATGGAAAGTTTGCTATTATAACAAGTTTCATACCTAAGAATAAGCCATTTTTTATAAAGGGAGGATTTGAAATAATCCCCCTTACATCATTAAAAACAAAAAATCCTATTCCTGAGCCAAGAATAGTTTTAACAAGGTTAATTAACGGAGGAGATTTTTATCTTCCTTCCATGGTAGTAGATATTATAAACTGGTCTATAAAAGAGGAAACAGGAATAATTATATTTGTTCCAGATGAGAAGATTCAAGACAAGGTATATAATTATTTAACTTTGTTTGAAAACTTTAACCCTTCCTTATTAGATATTTCATCAGAAAGATATAAACAATCTGTATTGAAGTTAAAAAGAAATGAAATAAGAATACTTATATCTTCAGATTTTAAAGATTTGATGAATTTTAATCAAGATATAAATGTAATTGTAGTATGTAGTGATGATAAGAGATATGATGTAGAGACCTTAATCAATATGGCATCTATAGCTTCAAGTAGTAAAAATAAAAAGATTGGGGAGGTAGTATTTGTTGCATCCAATGAAACAGAAACCATGTCTTTAGCAAAGTCGACAATAAGAAGCATGAACAAAATATCTTGGGAGAGAGGATATATAAGAAGATAGGATTCTTCATAACCTGTTTTCTTGATATAATTTTTCCAAAGGCAAGTTACTGTACAGTATGCAAAAGGATACTTATTGATAATAAAAATTTTATATGCTCTGGATGCTTAACACAAATAAGATTTGCAAATCATCAATGTAGAAGATGTGGGGAGATTATAGATAGCTTTCCTTGTAAAAACTGTTACAGTTTTAAAGGATTTTATGATGAAGTGTATTCTGTATGTTTGTATGAAGGGTTAGCAAGGGATATGATATTAAGGCTAAAATATAAAGATGACAGGGACATTTCAATAACTATGGCTTATTTAATATATGATATACTATATAAAAATAATGTATGCTATGATTTTATAACTTATGTGCCATCTTCGAAGGTTAGAGATAGAAAAAGAGGATACAATCATTCGAAACTTATAGCAATAGAGATATCAAATATCACAGGAAAACCTGTCAAGGATATACTTATAAGGATAAAAGATACGAAGCCTCAGGTATTGTTTGATGGTGATGCAAGATGGTATAATGTAAAGGATGTATTTAAATGTGAAGAGCCTGTAGATAATAAGGTTGTGCTCCTTGTTGATGATGTTGTAACAACGGGAGCAACTGTTAGCTATTGTGCAAAATCTCTTAAAGAAAAGGGAGCCAAAAAAGTAATAGTAGCTTCCTTTGCTAAATCAACATTATGTTGAAAAAACTTAAACTATCAGGTCTGTGGTTGAAAGTCGATGCCAGCCGCAGGCGAAGCGACCCACGTAAGTCAAACAAAGTTTGATGAGCATGGTGCGGTTTAGAAGTAAGTCCTGCCGGTAAAACCGAGAGAGGGATTCGTGAAAGGCATACACCTTAAGCAAAACCTCCAGCAGGCGGGTGTGGGGTCAAAGACCAGGTCAGCTGATAGTTTAAGTTTAAAAAGCCGGATAACCCGGCTTTTTATTTTATAATTTTTGAATGTAGAATAATTATATTAAATGTGATATTACAAATAATATATTTGTTCGAGTGTATAAATATTTTAAGAGATAATCCACAATTTAATTCTATGATAAAGGATTGAGTTTTAAGTTATGCACAAAATTATCAACATTATCCACAACCACCTTGTTAACATATCAACAATAGAACGTTTAAGGTTGATACAATATTAATTATGTAAAATTTATATTATTTATTAATAAAAAAATATAAATATTCAATGTCGAAATAAAAGTTATACTTGAAGTTATTAGTATAAAATATTAGAATATATATAAAATACAAAATACTTAAGGTATTTCCCTTATTATATATGAAAGGGGTAGATGTTATGAAGTTTACAATTACAGGCAAGAACATAGCTTTAACGGAGGCTTTAAAGGACACTGTTGAAAGGAAACTTGGAAAGCTTGATAAATATTTTGGTCCTGATGTAGAAGCCCATGTAACTTTGAGTGTTCAAAAATCTAATCAGAGGATTGAAGTTACTATCCCATTCAATGGAGTGATATTAAGAGGAGAAGAATCAACAGAGGACATGTATACATCTATTGACAATGTTGTTGAAAAGCTTGAAAGGCAGATTAGAAAACATAAAACAAGGCTTGAAAGAAAAATTCATGAGGGAACCTTAAGATTTGCAGAAATATCCACAGATTATGAAGAGGATGAACCTAAAATTGTGAAGACCAAGAAGTTTGCAATAAAGCCTATGGATGTTGAAGAAGCAGTTATGCAAATGGATTTAATAGGACATAACTTCTATGTGTTTATGAATTCAGAAACTGACGAGGTAAACGTTGTGTATAAGAGAAAAGATGGAAACTATGGCTTGATAGAGCCTGAATTTTAAAGGGTGGCATTGCCATCCTTTTTATTTACAGAAAATTGACATTCAAAGGTTTATAGTTAATTGATAATAAAACTTTGAAATGATATAATCATTTTATCATTATTAAAGAGGGTGAAAAAATGGGACTATTAGAAAAAATATTTGGAAGTTATAGTGATAGAGAAATAAAAAGGATTACTCCAATAGTTGATAAGATAGAAGCACTTGATAGTAAAATGCAGTCATTATCAGATGATGAGCTAAAGAATAAGACTTTCGAGTTCAAAGAAAGGCTTTTAAAAGGTGAAACACTTGATGATATACTTCCAGAGGCTTATGCCGTAGTTAGGGAAGCAGCCTTTAGAACTCTTGGTATGAAACATTTTAGGGTTCAGCTTATGGGTGGCATTGTACTTCACCAGGGAAGAATTGCTGAGATGAAAACTGGTGAAGGAAAAACCCTTGTTGCTACACTTCCTGCATATCTTAATGCTTTAACAGGAAAAGGTGTTCATATAGTTACTGTAAATGATTACCTTGCAAAGCGTGATAGGGAATGGATGGGAAAAATCTTTGAGTTTTTAGGATTAACCGTTGGAGTTATAACTCATGAGCTTGACAGCGATCAAAGAAGGGCTGCCTATAACTGCGATATAACATATGGTACAAATAATGAATTTGGCTTTGATTATTTAAGGGATAACATGGTTATTTATAAAGAGGAAATGGTTCAAAGAGAACTAAATTTTGCAATAATTGACGAAGTGGATTCAATACTCATTGATGAAGCAAGAACTCCTCTTATAATATCCGGAGCTGGGGAAAAATCAACTCATCTTTATAAAGTTGCTGATACCTTCGTTAGGATGCTTAAAAGTGATGATTATGAAGTTGATGAAAAGCAGCATGCTGTAACTTTAACAGAGAGTGGAGTTCAAAAAGCAGAGAAGTTTTTTAACCTTGAGAATTATGCCGATGCCGAAAATATGGAGATACAGCATCATGTAATACAGGCTTTAAAGGCCCATTATCTTATGAAAAAAGAGATAGACTATATAGTAAAGGACGGAGAAGTATTAATAATAGATGAATTTACAGGTAGAATAATGTACGGAAGACGATATAGCGATGGACTTCATCAGGCAATTGAAGCAAAGGAAAATGTTAAGGTTGAAAGAGAGTCTAAGACTCTTGCGACAATAACTTTCCAGAACTATTTCAGGCTTTATAAAAAAATATCTGGTATGACAGGTACAGCTCTTACTGAAGAGGTTGAATTCAGAGAGATATATGGTCTTGACGTTGTAGTAATACCAACAAATAAACCTATGATAAGAGTTGATTATCCTGATGTAGTATATAAGACAGAAGCTGCAAAGTTTAAGGCAATTGTTGATGAGATAGTTGAAACCCACAAAAAGGGACAGCCTGTACTCGTTGGTACTATCAGTATTGAAAAATCGGAGCTTC
Organism: Caloramator sp. E03; assembly: GCF_006016075.1. Classification (NCBI taxonomy): domain Bacteria; kingdom Bacillati; phylum Bacillota; class Clostridia; order Eubacteriales; family Clostridiaceae; genus Caloramator; species Caloramator sp. E03. Next base: position 1,947,566 of record NZ_CP040093.1, read on the forward strand.
TATCTGATATGCTAAAGAAAAAGGGAATACCTCATCAGGTTCTTAATGCTAAGTACCATGAAAAGGAAGCAGAGATAATATCTCATGCAGGAGAAAAGGGTATGGTAACTATTGCAACAAATATGGCAGGTCGTGGTACTGATATTAAACTTGGAGATGGAGTTGTTGAGCTTGGAGGTTTAAAGATAATAGGAACCGAAAGGCATGAGTCCAGGCGTATAGATAATCAGCTCCGTGGACGTTCTGGACGTCAAGGTGATCCAGGTTCATCAAGGTTTTATATATCTCTTGAGGATGATTTAATGAGGCTTTTTGGTTCTGAAAAGTTAAAGGATATTGTAGAGAGGCTTGGCCTTCCAGATGATGAGGCAATAGAAAGCAAAATTGTTTCAAATGCAATTGAACAGGCCCAAAAAAGGGTAGAAGGAAATAACTTTGATGTTAGAAAAACGCTTCTCCAGTATGATAATGTAATGAATAAGCAAAGAGAGATTATATACAGCCAAAGAAGAGCTGTTCTTGAAGGAGAAAATGTAAAAGATAATATTATATCAATGATTAAGGATATAATAGATGCAGCAATAGAATCCCATATATCTGACGACAGGCATAGGGAAGAGTGGGACTTAAAAGGATTTTTAAGATATGTTGAGGACATATTCCTTCCAAAGGGAATGATATCTTTATCTGCAATTGAGAATATGTCAAAGGATGAAATCAGACAAAAGCTGTTTGATATTGCTCTTGATATTTACAGTAAAAAAGAAGATGAGATAGGTCAGGAACAGATGAGAGAAGTTGAAAGGGTAGTTTTACTGCGTTCTGTTGACTTGAAATGGATGGATCATATAGATGCTATGGATCAGCTAAAGCAGGGTATGGGACTGCGTGCTTATAGACAAAGAGATCCTGTTCAGGAATACCAATTTGAAGGTATGAACATGTTCAACGACATGATATATAACATTAAAGAGGAGACAGTAAGATTCTTATTCAGGATAAAGGCTGAAAGAAAGGTTGAAAGAGAGAGGGTTGCCCAGCCAACTTCAACAAACTACGATGAATCTGTTAAAAAAGAGCCTATAAGAAAGGAAAAGAAAGTAGGGCGAAACGATCCATGCCCATGTGGCAGCGGAAAAAAATATAAAAATTGCTGTGGGAAAAATTCATAAATTTTAAATCATGACCACTATAAAAGGTGGTCATGATAATTTTAGTTTTGAAATTATAAATAAAACTTATAGCATATTAATGATATTCTTGACAAAAATAATGGTGTATATATAAAATTTTAGGCAATTATTGCTTGTTTAAAAATGTTTGATATTATATAATGTTGTACATAACTTTGAAAGGATGGTGGCTTATATGCATATAGCATTTGAAGAATACTATATTGCAATAAACCCTATGAAGGAAACTTTAAAAGAAGTGGGGGCTTCTCTTTGACATCGCTGGTTTAAAGAAGGAGATTGAACTACTTGAAGATAAAATGCAGCAAGGGGATTTTTGGAATGATATTGAAAATGCTCAAAGGGTTGTTCAAAAATCTAAAGCATTAAAGGATAAGGTTGAAAGATATGAAAAGCTTTTAAGTAGGGTTGAGGACCTTCAGGTTTTAATTGAGATATCCGATGAAGCTGAGGATTTATCTACTCTTGATGAAATAAAAGCTGAAAAGGAAGATATTGAAAAGAAGATAGAAGAGCTTAGGATTGAAACTCTTCTATCTGGAGAATATGATAAAAACAATGCAATAATTACCATACATGCAGGTGCAGGGGGAACAGAGGCTTGCGATTGGGCTTCCATGCTTCTTAGAATGTATACAAGATGGGCAAGTGCTAAAGGATATACGGTTAACACTTTAGATTACCTTCCAGGAGATGAGGCTGGAGTTAAAAGCGTAACTCTTGAGATTACAGGAGAATATGCTTATGGATATTTGAAATCAGAAAAAGGAGTTCACAGGTTAGTTAGGATATCACCATTCGATGCAGCAGGCAAAAGGCATACCTCCTTTGCTTCCCTTGAAGTTCTACCTGAGATAACACCAGAGCAGGATATTGAGATTAGAGCAGAGGATCTTAAAATAGATACCTACCGTTCAGGTGGTGCAGGTGGACAGTATGTTAATAAAACTGAATCTGCAATAAGGATTACTCATATTCCAACAGGAATTATTGTTCAGTGCCAAAATGAGCGTTCCCAGCATGCAAATAGGGAGGCGGCTATGAAAATGCTAAAGTCTAAGCTCATTGAACTTAAAGAAAGGGCACATAAGGAAAAGATTGAAGATTTAACTGGGGAACTTAAGGATATAGGTTGGGGAAGCCAAATACGTTCTTATGTTTTTCAACCATATACAATGGTAAAGGATCATAGAACAGGGATAGAAGTAGGGAACATTCAAGCTGTAATGGATGGAGAGATAGACGAATTTATAAACGCATATTTAAAATGGCAGGCAGCAGGAGGCAATTGACCTGCTGTTTTTATTAATTATAGTAAGGTTTTTAAAGGGGATGGTATTATGGATAAAAAAAGAGTACGTTCTAATTTCTTATTGCTACTTGCCGCAACAATATGGGGATTTGCATTTGTTGCCCAAAGGATTGGCTCACAATATGTAGGAGCCTTAACTTTTAATGGAATAAGGTTTGGGCTTGGATGTATTTCTCTTATACCTTTAATCCTTTATTATAATAAAAAAAATAACGCTGATACCTTATTAGTAGACAGAAAGTCAATTATTCCTGGAATAATAGTTGGTACTGTACTTTATATAGCCGTAACGTTACAACAGGTTGGAATTATTTATACAACTGCTGGAAAAGCAAGCTTTATTACAGGGCTCTATATGGTTATTGTACCAATTATTGGAGTAATATTAAAACAAAAAATTGAAATAAATTCATGGATTGGAGTAGGCTTTGCAACTATAGGGCTTTATCTTCTTTGTATAAATGAAAACTTTAATATAAATTATGGGGATTTGCTTATAATAATAAGTGCTTTTCTTTGGGCTATTCACATTTTAATCATAGATTATTTTTTGAAAAAGGTTGAGCCTTTAAAATTATCATTTCTTCAGTTTGCCGTATGCTCTATATTTAGTATAATAACAGCAGCTATATTTGAAGATATAACTATTAAAGGAATATCAAATGCAATAGTTCCTATTTTATATGGAGGTATTTTATCTGTTGGAGTTGCATATACCTTGCAAGTAGTAGCCCAAAAATATGCCAAGCCTTCCCATGCAGTTATAATTTTAAGTATGGAATCGGTAATGGGTGCATTAGGTGGCGTACTCATACTTGGTGAGAGAATGAGCAATAGAGGATATATAGGGTGCCTTCTTATATTTATAGCTATACTAATATCCCAAATAAAGCTATCACCAAAACAGTAATATAAATTGTACATAAAATATTTTATAAATTCCTTCTTTTAAAATAGAGTATAAAAGATAATGATAGAATTATGGCTCCTAATATTATAATGACTTTCCTATATAAAAAGTATTGATTATTACTCTGGGCAGATACCATAATTACATCCTTTGATTTTAAAAAGGCTTCTGCTACATCATATACTTCTTTTATTCTATCAATATCTACATTTTCTATAGTGTCTTTTGGAGTATGGATTTTGCTTATATTATCATGAATTAAGGTTACAGAATCAACTCCAATTTTACAAAAAGATGCGTGGTCACTGTTGTCATTATAAATTATTTCAACTTTAGATAATGGAGATATTATTTTATATATGTCTAATACGAACCTGTTGCTGTTTTCAAGGGAAAGTATTGAGAGGGGTATTTTGTCTTTTGATCCTACCATATCAAAGTTAATACATTGAGCTCCTTTGATATCTATAGGACAATGTTCAACAAAATACTTTGAACCTAAAAGCCCTTCTTCTTCGCCATTGAAGGCTGCAAATATAATAGTTCTTTTATTATCCTTTAATGATTTTAAAATCCTTGCAAATTCAATTAAAAGAGCTGTACCAGAGGCATTATCAAAGGCACCAGGGTATATGATGTTGTCAGCATCAAAACCAACATGATCAAAATGGGCTGATAAAATGACAGGAGGGAGGCTTTCGTCTTTCCCTTTTATCATTCCTATCACGTTTTGAACAGTTACCTTTTTAATTTGAACAGGGCTTTTTATTTCAAAGTTATATCCTAAAGATGAATATCTTATAATCTCGTTTATTAAATTTTTAGAAACCATTATTTTAATAAGTCCGTCATTATAAAGCTTTTGAAGTTTATATGGTGATCTAAAGCGAAAATCCATGTTAGTTGGATAGATAACGGCCTTTATACCGCTTTTTTTAAGCATTAGGTCTTCATTATATTGATAGGAGTTTTCACTATAGCCTTTTTCAACTATTGCGATTGTTCCAGGTTTATCCATTAATTTTATCTTACCAATTATTTCACCTGAAACTGAGGCACCGTAAATTAACTCCTTAAAATCCTTACCATATTCATATTTTTTCACTATATTTCCATTTGTGTCTAAAACTTTAAAGCTACATTCACCATTTAATAAAGGAACGATTAATTCAAAACCTTGATAGAAAGTACCATTATCTCCCAAAGGATCTAATCCTATTTTTTTAAAACAATTTGCGATATATTGTGCTGCAAGGTAGTTTCCCTTATCGCCTGCAAGCCTTCCTCTATACTTATCGCTTGAAAGTATCTTTATGGTATTGTATATGTTTTCTGAATTAAAGCTTTCTGCAAAGGTATTAAAAAAAATAAAAATAAAAATTATTATTGTAAAGTAGAATGTCTTTCTTTTCATATAATCACCTCAGTAAACTATATGCAAATATCTTAAATATCATCAATTTATTTTTAGCTGAATATAATAATTAATAAGTATTTTGGAGGTAAGGTTATGGGGGATAATATTTCAAACAATAAAAAAGTTGATAATGATGAAGATTTTAATTATGAAATAAAAATAGATGAAACATTAAAAAGAATTTTTGAAAGCTCAGGTTATGATGAAGATGAGAATGTTGAAATAGGGGATTGCTTTAATGAGAATATATTAAGTTCTGTTAATTATGGAATTAAGGATGGTAAAAAGTTTGCTTATTTTCCATGTGATACTTGTAAAAAAATAAAAGCAATTATTGAAGAATATAAAAAAGTGTGTATAAAAGAATATATACCTCCTTATATCGATAGGGATTGCAGGGATTATAAAATCGCCCTTGTAATAGAGAAGATAGATGATTGTATAGTTGAGAAAGCATTTACTTATTTAGTATATAGAACAAGCATAGACGAAATAATAAAATGCATTGATGATCCGGAATGGAGAAAACAAGCAGAGGCACTTTTGCGTTCAACAGGCTTTAAACATTTTATTGATGAAAACTTTGGAAGGTTTACAAAGCAAAAAATAATAGATATGCTGTTTGATGTTAATTTCTGCTATTTTGATTGGTATTACAAAAGAAACTTATGTGAAGATGAATGCGTACTAATGGTTAAATACTATATTGTTATGATTTTAAGAAACAGAATAAAGGAAAGCTTATATAAAATTACAAAGCTAATAGAACTTGAGCTTGAATATAAGATAGCTGTTATAGAAAGTGAAATAAGGTATCTTATAAAATGCATACTTCAAGAAATAGTAATAACTCCTCTTCCAGCGGCCAACTATAACATTGAGACTTTTAATAAAATAGGAAGTTTAACTGATATATTAAAAATATTGGATGGGATATCAGGTAAGGAAGGATGCTGTGGCAAGCATGACCAGAGAAATGATTTTAAACACATTAGGGATACTATAAGAAAATATGAAAAAGTAGTTAGAACAACCCTTGAAATTTTAAAACTTAAATTGCAATAATAAATGCAACACTCTGTGAAAAATCATGTAGTATAAGGACTAAAAATAGTCAAAATAGCCTTAAATCCATCTTAATTATCAATCTATATGTCACGCAGGGGTATGTCAAGGGCTGCGTAGCAGGCGTAGCTTTACCCTTGACATACCACAAGTGGCATCTACAATATTCATAATATGATTTAGGCTATTTTTAATAATTCCTCGTAAAAAAATTTTTCAGGAGTTTTGTAATTTAGTAATTTTCGTGGGAGTGTATTCATCCAATTTTGAATTCTTTTAATGGTATCAATAGATATATCCTTTATACTCTTTCCCTTAGGGATAAAACGACGTATAAGACCATTATGTCGTTCGTTAGTTCCTCTTTCAAAAGAAGAAAAGGGATGGGTATAATATACCTCAACATCATATTTTTTAAGAATGAATTGTAAATTACTAAATTCAACTCCATTATCTGCCGTAATACTCTTGAAAATCTTTTTAAAATTATCCTTATATACTTCCATAAGTCTCTTTATAGAATCATCAACAGACTTAGCATCTTTATTATCTAAAAGCATTATTATTTCATAACGGGATTTACGTTCTGTTAAAGTTAAAAGAGCTTTATCGCCTGATTTTTTACCTATAACAGTATCTATTTCCCAATGTCCAAATTCTTGACGAGAATTAATTTGTTCAGGCCTTAAATCAATACTTTTACCTAAAAGGCGTTTGTTCTCCCTAATTCTTTTCTTTTTAGGTTTTAAATGTGTTTTTAAAGGTAAATCTATATTACGTATAGATAAAAATCCTCTATCAATATAGTTATATAAGGTCTTAGTTGAAACAATGAACTCATCTTTCCAAGAAGGATCAGTTTTGCAATAACCAACGACAGTATCAACAGACCAATTATTTTTACGGATTTTTTCTTCTGCAAATTTTATAAAGGTTTCTACTTTAGCCAATTTAATTTTTGCTCCGCAATTTGAGCGGTGATTTTTATAGACAGCTTGCCCAGTTTCAGGGAAATAACTTGAATAATAAGATAAATCACTTTTTAATTGTGATACAGTACCACGTTTAATTTCACGGCTTATAGTACTTGGACTTCGTCCTAATTTTTTAGCAATATAACGAATACTTTTACCTTCTTTAAGCAAGGCAAAAATTTCTCCACGTTCATAAGATTTCAGATGTTTAAAAGAACGTATAGGTGTGTTATAATTATTTTTATGAACCATAGTGAAAACCTCCTGTATGTTTGGATTTGTCACCTATATCATACATGATTTTCACTATGGTTTAAATATTTTTTACCTGTTGCATTTAATTATACAATGAATCCTTGAAATTTTAAATAAAAAAATACTTGAATACGAAAAGCTTGTTAATCAAAGATCCTTTATAGTTGGAGTTACAGGTATATGTGATAATAAAAGCATTTTAAAAGATGGATTTATAGAAAAATCGCCTGTAATCATTCCACCTATACCAATAGTTATTATAAATTCTACTAAAAAATAAATAAAATAGAAGGAATTATCAAATTTTTATCTAATTATATATATAACTATACAACTAATGTATATTTTTAAGATACTTAGGAGGCCTTTAAGGTGAAATACTTTTATTTATTATGTACGATATTTTTACTGTATTTTTATATTATAAAATCAATAAAATATAAGGAGATAAGATATCTTTATGATAGGACTAATAAGATAAATAAAACATTGCTTAAAATATCAGAGGAGCTTGCAAACTATGAGGATATCAATACTCTTTATAAGAAGATTATAGATGATACAGTAAAACTTATAAAAGGGGCAGACTGTGGGAGCATACTTATATATAACAGACAAAAGGACATTATGGAGTATGTTGCAGCAACCTCCTTTGATTTAGATGAGCTTAAAAAGGTTAACTTTAAAATAGAAGAACTTTATCTTTATAAAACAACAAAGTTAAAATCTCCAGCTATTATTAAAAATCCTCGTGTTTTTGATAGTACAAATATAGGAAGAGAAAAATTTAACACACTTCTCTTAACAGATTCTTTAAATATCAAGTCAACATTAAGTGCGCCACTTTATATAAATGGTGAGTTTTATGGAATTATAAACGTAGATAGCAAAAAGAGCGAAAATGCATTTAATGAAAATGATATTAAACTTATTAAATATATAACAAGGCTACTTGAAGGGGCAATTAAGAATGTTCTTTTAATGAATGAGCTTATTCAGATAACAAGGATTGATAAATTAACTGACATTTATAACAGGCGTTATTTTGAAGAATTGATGAAAAATGAAATAAAAAGATGCGAAAGATATGGTAATACTTTTTCTCTTGTTATGATTGATATGGACAACTTTAAGATGATAAATGATAATTATGGTCATAATATTGGAGATGAGGTTTTAAAGTATTTTGTTTATGTTCTTAAGCATAGCATAAGAGCAACTGATATACTTGCAAGATATGCAGGGGATGAATTCATAATAGTTATGCACGACAGTGATAGTAAAAAGGCTGCTCAAAAAATTGAAAGCATAAGGGAATATTTTAAGAAAAATTACTATTCAGATATTAGCATAGAATTTAGTGCAGGTATATGTACATATTGGAAGGGGGCAAGCCTTGAGGACATAATAATAAGTGCTGATAGCAGTATGTATGAAGATAAAAGAAAAAGAAAGCTTGGCAGCTGCGTTAATATATAGCAGCTGTTTTTTTATAAGTAAATGAACCTCTGTTTAATCTTGCATTAGTTACAATTAATAGATATTATATTACAAGGGAGGTTTTAAATATGGCTGATATAATACATTCCCTATCAAGGGAATTTAATATTAAAGAATGGCAGGTTAAGAATACAATTGAGTTAATAGACAGTGGAAACACTATTCCTTTTATAGCAAGATATAGAAAGGAAGCAACAGGGGAGCTTGACGATACAGTACTGAGAAATTTTTATGATAAACTAATGTATTTAAGAAACCTTGAAAACAGAAAAAATGAGGTTATAAGGTTAATCGAAGAGCAAGGTAAACTAACTGATGAGATTAAAAAAAGTATAGAGGATGCTGTAAGTATAACTGAGGTTGATGATATCTATAGGCCATTTAGGCCAAAGAAAAGAACAAGAGCAACCATTGCAAAGGAAAAAGGATTAGAGCCCTTGGCAGCTATTATGATAGCTCAAGAGTTTAATATATCTTTAAAAGATGAAGCATCAAAATATATTAACGAAGAGCTTGGAGTTTTAAGTATAGATGAAGCAATAAATGGTGCTCTTGATATAATAGCTGAAGATATATCTGATAATGCGGATTATAGAAAAGAAATAAGGTTTATGACCTTTAGGGATGGGCTTTTAACATCTAAGGCTTTAAAGGAAGAAACTTCTCCTTACGAGATGTACTATAAATATAGTGAGGCTGTTAATAGGATTGTTCCACATAGAATACTTGCAATAAATAGAGGGGAGAGGGAAGAATTCTTATCTGTTAAAATAGAAGCTCCTGTAGATAAGATAATTTCCTACCTTGAAAGTAATATTATAAAAAGACAAGGAGAGGAAACAGAATATTTAAAGTCAGCTATAAAGGACAGTTATTCAAGACTTATAGCACCGTCAATTGAAAGAGAGATTAGAAATGAGCTTACAGAAAAGGCAGAAGAACAGGCTATAAAGGTTTTTTCAACTAATCTTAGAAGCCTTTTGATGCAACCCCCTATTTCAGGTAAGGTGGTTTTGGGATTTGACCCGGGATTTAGAACAGGATGTAAAATTGCAGTTGTTGATGAAACAGGGAAGCTACTTGATACCGCAACGATTTATTCAACAGCACCACAAAACGATATAGAGGGAAGTACAAAAATATTAAAGGAGCTCATATATAAGTATGATGTTGATATTATATCCCTTGGAAACGGAACGGCTTCAAGGGAATCAGAACTGTTTATATCAGATGTTATAAAGCAAGTGGAGATTGAAAGCGGTAAGAAAGTATATTATGTTATAGTAAGTGAGGCCGGGGCTTCAGTATACTCGGCATCAGAGATTGCAGCAAAGGAATTTCCAGATATTAACGTATCCTTAAGAGGAGCAATATCCATTGCAAGAAGGCTTCAAGATCCTCTTGCTGAGCTTGTTAAAATAGATCCAAAATCCATTGGAGTTGGACAGTATCAACATGATGTGTCACAAAAAAGGCTAGATGAAAGTTTGAAAGGAATTGTAGAGGACTGTGTAAACTCTGTTGGAGTAGATCTTAATACAGCATCAGCATCTCTTTTAACATATATATCAGGAATAAATTCTGCTATTGCTAAAAACATTGTAGAATATAGGGAGCAAAATGGTAAATTCAAAAGTCGAAGTGAGCTTTTAAAAGTTAAAAGACTTGGAGAAAAAGCATTTGAACAATGTGCAGGCTTTTTAAGAATATTAGATGGTGAAAACATACTTGACAATACTGCTGTTCATCCAGAATCATATCAAGCTGCAAAGAGACTCCTTGAGGTATTGGGATATAACCTTGAAGATGTAAAAAATAGAAAGCTAAGTGATATTGATGAGAAGGTTAAGATAAAGGGAATAGAAAATTTAGCAATAGAGCTTAATGTTGGAGTTCCAACTTTAAAAGATATAATTTCAGAGCTAAAAAAACCAGGAAGAGATCCAAGAGAGGATGTACCAAAGCCAATTTTAATGTCCTCAGTTATGGAAATAGAGCATTTAAAACCAGGAATGATATTAAAAGGAACTGTAAGAAATGTTGCTGATTTTGGAGCTTTTGTTGATATAGGGGTTCATCAGGATGGGCTTGTTCATATATCTGAGATATCAGATAAATATATAAAACATCCTCTTGAAGTTTTAAAAGTAGGAGATATAGTAAATGTCAAGGTTCTTGATGTTGATTTAAGGAGGAAAAGAATTTCTCTTTCAATGAAGGGAATATAGATGGGAGGTTATTAAATGATACTTATTAAAAATGGGACAGTTTTATCTATGGCAGGAGAAAATATTGATAATGGAGAGGTTTTAATTGATAATGGTAAAATAATTAAAGTAGGAAGGAATTTAGATATTGAAGGAGATTGTAAAGTTTTAGACGCTAATGGTGGGTATATAATGCCAGGTATTATAGATGCTCACTGCCATATAGGTATGTGGGAGGATGCAGTTGGATTTGAAGGAGCTGACGGAAATGAGGCAACAGATCCTGCAACACCCCATCTTAGAGCGATAGATGCTATAAATCCAATGGATAAATGCTTTAAAGAGGCTTATGAAAATGGTATTACCTGTGTATGTACTGGCCCTGGAAGTGCTAATGTTATTGGAGGAACCTTTACAGTTATAAAAACTAAGGGAAAAAGAATTGATGATATGATAGTAAAAGAGCCTGCAGCTATGAAGGTTGCCTTTGGCGAAAACCCCAAGTCAACTTATGATGATAAGCATCAGATGCCAACTACAAGAATGGCAATAGCTGCAATACTTAGGGATTATCTATACAAAACAAAGGATTATATAAAGGCTAAAGAGGCTGGAAAAAAAGATGAGGATGATATGCCGGATTTTGATATTAAAATGGAAAGCTTAATTCCTGTTATGGAAGGGAAAATTCCTTTAAAGGCCCACGCACACAGGGCAGATGATATATTTACAGCAATAAGAATTGCTAAAGAGTTCAATTTAAAATTAACTCTTGATCATTGTACTGAAGGACATTTGATTGCTGATGAACTTGCAAAGGAAGGTTATCCAGCAATAGTTGGACCATCTCTTACTGAAAGATCAAAGATAGAGCTTAGAGAACTAACCTTTGAAACAGCTGCAGTCCTTGCAAAGGCAGGGGTTAAAATAGCTCTTATGACGGATCATCCTGTAATTCCTGTACACTATCTACCTCTTTGTGCAGCTCTTGCAGTAAAGGCTGGTCTTGATGAGGAAACTGCTTTAAAAGCTATAACTATAAATCCAGCTGAGATATTAGGTATTGATGATAGGGTTGGTTCTATTGAGGTTGGAAAGGATGCAGATATTGTAGTGTTTAATAAACATCCATTTGATGTACAATCAAAAGCAATGTATGTACTTATAGATGGAAAAATTGTATATGAGAAATAATTGCAGGGAAAAACCTGCAATTTTTTTATAAAAAAATATAAATATTTATCTTTTTAATTCGATAATTAATACTGATTGAATTTTAATTAAAAGGCGTGGGATAGTATGGTAAACTATGAACTTTACAAAGAGATAGTATCTTCTTATTCTAACAATACTAAGGAAGATATACAATATTATAAAAAGTTTATTGAGGAAAATCTTCAAAATAAATATAAAAAAATTTTATATATAAAGGATGAGATTATTATTAAGGAAGGCATTATTGACGATTATATCTATTTTATTGAAAGAGGCAAGGTGGTTTTAGTTAAAAAAGGCTTATACGATAGGAAGTTCTGTTATGGTTATCTTTTTTCAGGAGATTTTTTTGGACATTCTTCCTTTATTAATATGCCGGAAGTTGTAAGTTATAAAGCCCTTACTAATTGTTACATCTATGCAATTCAAAAAGAACCTATAAAACAATTAATTCAAAATAATGAGGCTATAAGGGAGGAATTTCAAAGGATTATTGTAAATTCTATTAGAACTATGACTTTAAGGCAGGGAAGCCTTGCAACAGGTGAATGTAGAACCTCCTTTGTAAATTTTGTAAAGGAATATTTTAAGGATTATAGTAAAATAGATGAAAATGGTCATATTATTGTAACCCTTGATATTAATCTTGCACAAATAGCTTCTATACTAAATATGACAAGGGAGACTCTATCAAGAATAGTTTCTGAGATGAAAAAAGAAAAGATAATAGAAACAAAGAGAAAATATATAAAAATACTTGACTTATCAAGATTTGTTGTATAATATTTATAAGAGAAATAAATATAATCTTCAGGGCAAGGTGAAATTCCTGACCGGCGGTATAGCCCGCGAGCCGAAAGGTATGATCCGGTGAAACTCCGGAGCCGACAGTAAAGTCTGGATGGAAGAAGATAAAATTGTTATTTAACTCCTGAAGATTCAGGAGTTTTTTGTTTACTTGCCCTGATAAATAAGGAGGGTTTTTATGACACACAAAAAAATATCTTCTCTAATTAAAATTTCAGTTTTATCTGCTATGGCTTTTATACTTATGTTTTTGGAATTCCCACTACCTATGTTTCCAGATTTTTTAAAGATTGATATAAGCGATATACCTGCCCTTTTTGCTGCTTTTTCAATTGGGCCCTTTGCTGGTGTATTAGTTGAATTTATAAAGAATTTGCTTCATCTTATAGTTAAAAATAGTACAGCGGGAATTGGAGAGTTTGCTAATTTTATAGTAGGCTTTGCAATGGTATTTACTGCTGGGGTAATATATAAGAAGAATAAAACAAAAAAAGGAGCTGTTTTTTCTTTAATATGTGGAACTGTAGCTATGGCTATCATAGCATCTCTTGGAAATTATTTCATATTTCTTCCTCTCTATGAGAAAGTATTAATGTTTCCAATAAAAGCTGTTGTTGGTATAGCTTCAAAGGTAAATAAAAATGTAAAGGATATAAATACTCTTATAATATATAGTATATTACCTTTTAATATTTTAAAAGGAATAATAGTATCTTTAATAACTTTACTTGTTTATAAAAAAGTGTCACCAATACTACACAAATAAATTTAGCTTAATTATAGGATTAGTTTATCTCAGCTCATAGCTTTTTAAATGGCTATGAGCAAAATTTTTTGTATGTAGGTTAATAAAACCTTAAAGTAATAGATAACTCTTTTGATATTTGAAATAATTTATCGTTAATAAATCATTAGCTAAAATATATTAAAAAAATTAAATTTTATATTTAATTTAATATTTCTGAAATTTTCAACAATCTATTGACGATTTTGATTATTTTGTTATAAAATATATATGAAAACAATTTCATGATAACGTATTCATTGATAAGAGGTGTTGAAATGGCAACTATTAAAGACGTGGCAAAGCGCTCAGGGGTATCGGTTGCAACAGTATCAAGAGTATTAAATAATACAGCTCCTGTAAATTATAAAACTAAAGAAACAATTATGAAGGCAATAGAAGAACTGAATTATAAGCCTAATATCATTGCTCAAGGAATGAGAACGAAAAAGTCAAAGACAATAGGGATTACAATACCTGATTATATAAACCCTTTCTATTATGAACTTTTTAAATATATAGAAGATGCAGCAAAGAAAGAAGGATACCATGTAATAGTATCTTCAACTGGTGAAGATATAAATGAAGATATAAATTGTATAGATGATTTGATAAATAGAAACATTGATGGATTGATAATTTGTACCTATAGAGGGGATAAAGAAACTATTAAATATTTGCTTGAGCTTTCAAAAAAAATTCCAATAATATTTATGGATAATTTGCAATTAGATAAGCCTGTAAATTCTGTCTATACTGATGGATACAAGGGAATGAAAGAAATTACAAAACATTTAATATCACTTGGCCACAAAAATATTGGTTTTGTAAAATCAATTGCAAAATATAAAGTAGCGAATGATAGGTTTTATGGGTATAAAGATGCACTAATTGAGGCAGGAATAGAATTTAGGGATGAATTAGTTTATGAGGGAAATTATCATATTCAAAGTGGATATGAGGCAGCAAAATATTTTTTTACAGATAAAAAATTAAACCCTTCTGCAATAGTATCGTCAACAGATTTAATGGCAATAGGAGCAATGAATTATATAAAGACAATTGGTCTTAGAATACCTGAAGATGTAGCAATTGCAGGTTTTGATGATATATATATGTCTAGATTAATTTCTCCTCCACTTACTACTTATAGACAGCCTATTGAAGAGATAGCAAAAGAAGCAATTAATCTTTTTATAAATAAAGTTAATCATCCAAATGCAAAAAATAGAACAATTGTATTAAACGGGGAGATGGTAATTAGACGTTCAACTGATATATTAAGAAATGAAATAGAGAGAATATAATTTATATGGATTTAAGGCTGTGTCTTAGCAAAAATGTAAACGTTTACATGAAAACGATAACGGGGTGATAATATTGAAAGACAGTTATAAGTTTTTAGCCTTTGATCTTGGAGCAAGCAGCGGAAGAGCGATACTTGGAACTTTTAATGGTAGTAGAATAGATCTTAAAGAAATTCATAGATTTTCTAACGATCCTGTATCTATAAATGGAAACCTTCATTGGGATATATTAAGGCTTTTTTATGAAATAAAGCAGGGTATTTTAAAGGCATCAATTGAGGAAAAAAACATTGACGCAATAGGAGTTGATACATGGGGAGTTGATTTTGGACTTATCGATGAAAAAGGGAAACTTCTTGGGAATCCATACCATTATAGAGATATAAGAACAGAAGGAGTAATGGATAAGGTTTTTGAAATTATACCTAAAGAAGAGATATTTAGAGAAACTGGAATACAATTTTTGTGGTTTAATACTATTTATCAACTTTATTCTATGAAATTAGAGAATTCATCAATACTTGAAAAAGCAAAAACATTTCTTATGATACCGGATTTAATAAATTACTTTTTAACGGGGGTAAAAAGTACAGAATATACGAATGCAACAACAACACAGCTTTTTAATACAGTTACAAAACAATGGTCATGGAAGATTATAGAGAAGCTAAATTTGCCTAAGGAAATTTTCACTAATATTATAAATCCAGGTACAATTATCGGATGCCTTACTGAAGATATACAAAAGGAACTTAATGTTTCAGCAATTCCTGTAGTTTCAGTTGCCTCACATGATACAGGCTCAGCAGTTGCAGCTGTTCCAGCCGAAGACAAGAATTTTGCATACATAAGTTGTGGAACATGGTCCCTTATGGGTGTTGAATTAGAAAAACCTATAATTAACGAAAGCAGCATGAATTTAGATATAACAAATGAAGGGGGAGTTGAGGGGACAACCAGATTCTTAAAGAACATCATGGGGTTATGGCTTGTTCAAGAAAGTAAAAGGCAATGGGAAAGAGAAGGAGAGAAATTAACCTATTCAGATTTAACACAAATGGCAAAAGAAGCAAGGCCCTTTGAAAACTTTATTGATCCAGATTATCATGAGTTTGGACTGCCAGGGGACATGCCCAATAGAGTAAGAAACTATTGTAGGGCAACTAATCAAACTGTACCTGTTACGAAGGGAGAAGTTATAAGGTGTATAACCCAGAGTCTTGCATTGAAATATAGATATACTATAGAGTGCCTTGAAAAAATATTATATAAGAAAATTGACAGAATTCATATAGTTGGAGGAGGTATACAGGATAAGATGCTCTGCCAATTTACAGCAGATGCAACAGGGAAAGAAGTAATTGCAGGACCAATTGAAGCAACAGCTGCAGGGAATATAGCAGTGCAAGCAATGGCTCTTGGAGCAATTAAAGATTTAAATGATGCAAGAAGAATAATTAGAAATTCATTTCAAATGCAAACTTATAAACCACAAAATACACAAGAATGGGATAAAGTTTATGAAAAATTTATTAAATTAATAAAATAATTCTAACAAAAGGAGGCTTTTATATGGCAGGCATTGAGTACAAAGTTTGGGAAGAAAAACAGATTGAAAGAGGAATTGATGTAGAAAAGGTAAAGAAAAGTATTAAGGAATTTAAAGTTGAAACTCCATCATGGGGATATGGAGATTCTGGTACACGTTTTAAAGTATTTAAACAAATAGGTATGCCAAGAAATATATTTGAAAAGCTTGACGATGCAGCTCAGGTTCATAAATATACAGGAATATGTCCAACAGTTGCAATACATATACCATGGGATAAAACAGATGATTATGAAAAAGTAAAAGATTATGCTGCAAATCTTAATTTAAAAATAGGTGCAGTTAATCCAAATCTTTTCCAAGAAGATGAATATAAGTTTGGAAGTGTATGCAATAGTGATCCGAAAGTTAGAAAAAAGGCAGTAGAACACATGCTTGAGTGTGTAGAAATAGCAAGAAAGGTTGATTCCAAGATACTTAGCCTCTGGATTGCTGATGGTACAAACTATCCTGGTCAGGGTGATTTTAGAGCAAGAAAGCACTATTTAGAGGAGAGCCTAAAAGAATTATATGACGCACTTGATGATGATATGAGAATGCTTATTGAATATAAGACATTTGAGCCTGCATTTTATCATACTGACATTGCAGACTGGGGTATGTCATATACATTTGCGACAAAGCTTGGAGAAAAGGCTCAGGTACTTGTAGATATCGGACATCACTTCCAGGGTGCAAATGTAGAACATATAGTTGCATTCCTTCTTGATGAAGGGAAAATAGGAGGTTTTCATTTTAATAATAGAAAATATGCAGATGACGATTTAATTGTTGGATCAATTAATCCTTATGAGCTTTTCCTAATATTCAATGAGCTTGTATCTGCTGAAATAGATCCTTCAACAAGAAATACGGCAAAGAACATTGCATATATGATAGATCAGAGCCACTGTATAGAACCGAAAGTTCCAGCAATGATTCAATCTGTTTTAAATGTTCAAACTGCTTATGCAAAGGCGCTTTTGGTTGACAGAGATGAACTTAAAAAGGCACAGGAAAATAATGATGTAATGAGAGCTGAATCTATTGTAAGATGTGCATTTGAAACAGATGTAAGGCCACTACTTGAAAAAGTAAGAGAAGAGATGGGCTTAAATCCTGATCCTATGAAAGCATACCTTGAAAGCGGATATGAAGAGAAGAAGCTAGAAAGAGGTTATGGACAAGGTTGGTAAATTAATAATCTGTGCTTTAAGAGGATGAGAAGGGGGACTTTAAATTGTCAGAGTATATTCTTGAGCTTAGAGGTATAACAAAGATATTTCCAGGTGTTAAAGCTTTAGACCATGTCCATTTTCAGTTGAAGCCAGGTGAAATACACGCTTTAATGGGAGAAAATGGTGCAGGAAAATCTACATTTATAAAAGTTATTACGGGAGTTCACTCCCCAGATGCAGGAGAAATTTACTTAAATGGACAAAAAGTTGAGTTTAAAAACCCCAAGGATGCACAAAAAATGGGTATTGCAGCAATTTATCAGCATGTTACCTGCTATCCTGATCTTAGCGTTACTGAGAATATATTTATGGGCCATGAAAAGATAGATAAAAGAACAAAAAGAATATTATGGAAACAGATGCATGATGATGCTAAAAAGCTTCTTAAAGAGCTTGGATCTGATATTGATCCTAAAACACAAATGGGAGCATTAAGTGTGGCACAACAGCAGATTGTTGAAATTGCAAAAGCTCTCTCTACTAATGCGAAAATCATTATTATGGATGAACCAACAGCTGCATTAACAAAAAGAGAGAGCGAACAGCTCTATAAAATTACAGAACAATTAAGAGACAATGGTGCATCAATAATATTTATATCTCATAGATTCGAAGACATGTACAGACTTGCGAGTAGAGTTACGGTATTTAGAGACTCAAAATATATAGGAACTTGGGGAGTAGATGAAATTACAAATGAGCAACTTATAGTCGCAATGGTAGGTCGTGAAGTTACTCAAATGTTTCCTAAAAAACAGGTAAAAATAGGAGAAGAACTGCTTAGAGTAGAAGGAATTGGGAAAACAGGTTATTTTGCTGATGTTTCATTTACTCTTCATAAAGGAGAAATACTTGGTCTTACAGGTCTTGTTGGTGCTGGGCGAAGTGAAGTTTGCCAATCTCTGTTTGGTATTATGCCTTATGATAAAGGTAAAGTATATATAGAAGGAAAAGAAGTCCATATAAAAAGTCCGATAGATGCTATAAACTTGGGTATTGGATATTTACCAGAAGACAGGCAAAAACAGGGATTAATATTACAATGGGGAATAGGTAAAAATGTTACTTTACCAACAATTGATAAGTATTCAAAAAAAGGATGGTTAAATGATAAAAAAGAAACAGAGATTTCTAAAGAGCTATTAGAGAAAGTAAATGTAAAAGCAAAAAGTATATTTGATTTAGCAAGTTCCTTATCAGGTGGAAATCAGCAGAAAGTAGTATTTGCAAAACTTCTTGCTGCTGATTTGAAGGTTATAATACTTGATGAACCTACAAAAGGTGTTGATGTTGGGGCTAAAGCAGCAATATGTGAGATAATGAGTGAGCTTGCAAGCCAAGGATATGGAATAATTTTGATTTCCTCTGAAATGCCAGAAGTTCTTGGAATGAGTGACAGAATTGTAGTTATGAGAGAAGGACGAGTAACAAGAATACTTGATAGAAAAGATGCAACTCAAGAAGCGATACTCGAAGCAGCAATGGTATCAAAGACCGCAGTATAGTTTTAAGCTACAGTATTATATGTAAAAGGTGGGAAGGCTTATGAGTGAAATTGCTTATGAAAGAAAATCCAAAGTCTCAAATATTGCAAAATTTAGAGAACTAGGTCTATTGGGTTTTATAATAATTATTTCAATACTAGTTCAACTACGCAACCCAAGTTATTTAACTTTTGAAAATTTAAACGACATGATAAAAAATACTGCTATATTAAGCATTTTATCTGTTGGAATGATGCTTGTTATTGTAACAAGAGGAATTGATCTTTCAATAGGTGCGACTCTCGCTTTATCAGGCATGGTTTCAGCAATGACAGTAAGTAAATATACAAATATGTCACCGATTGTTGCAATTTTAATAGGAATTAGCATAGGAATTTTGTGTGGCATAATAGTTGGTTTTTTAGTATCAAAAATGTCTATTTTGCCGATAATAGCTTCTTTGGGAATGATGAATGTATTTAGAGGAGTAACGTTTTTAGTCAGTAAAGGCAAATGGGTAAGTGCGAACCAAATGCCTGCAAGTTTTAAAAACATTGCTACAAGCAAAATATTTGGAATAAATACTCTGATATTTATTGCAATTTTGAATTTCATAATATTCTATTATTTTATTAATTATACAAGAACAGGAAGACAGATATATGCAGTTGGAAGCAATCCTGATTCAGCAAAGATAAGCGGAATTAATAATGAAAAAATAATATGGATGGTTTATATAATAATGGGTGCTTTAGCTGGACTTGCTGGAGTGCTTTGGGTATCAAAATTTGCATCAGCACAAGGGGATACTGCAATGGGATATGAAATGAATGTAATTGCTGCCTGTGTACTTGGTGGCGTAAATGTTGCAGGAGGTTCTGGAAAAATTTCAGGTTTAATACTAGGATCTCTTCTACTTGGAATACTAAGTAATGCTCTGCCATTGATAAACGTTTCTCCATTCTGGCAGCAGGCAATTCAAGGAGTAATAATTTTAACAGCAATAATTTTTAATACAATTGTAAAAAGACAGGTTGATAAAAATAATCTCATGAGGAGGAAGATATAAGCTATGGAACAGAGAAATTTAATCGCCAAAAAGGAATTTGATTTAAAAAGCTTCTTCTTCCAATGGGAGTGGATGTTACTACTATTGTTTATTCTTATAAACATTATCAATGCAAACATATCTCCGTATTATTTAGATGGAGAAAAATTACTTGATGCAACTATGGCATTTCTCGATAAGGCATTTATTGTTCTTCCCATGACATTTATTATAATACTTGGTGATATTGATATTTCAGTTGCATCAACGGTTGCTCTTTCATCAGTGATTATGGCAGTTACATATAATCATGGTGTTCCAATGCAGCTTGCAATTTTAATTTGCTTATTAGTTGGAACGATCTGTGGTTTTATAAATGGATATATAATTACGAAATTCAAAGAATTATCACCAATGATTATAACACTTTCTACAATGACTATTTATAGAGGAATTGCTTATATAATATTAAAAGATCAGGCAGCAGGTAAATTCCCAAGTTGGTATCAATTCCTTGGATGGGGTAAAATAGGAGGTATTCCTTTTATATTGATTGTATTTATTGTGTTCCTGATAATTTTTGGTGTTTTGCTACATAAAACAACCTTTGGAAGACGTGTTTATGCTATGGGTAGTAATATAACAGCGAGTAAATTTTCTGGAATTAAAATAGATAAAATAAAAATAATTATTTTTACTTTAGCAGGTTTTATGTCTGCTGTGACTGCACTTTTCCTAACATCAAGGATGGGGAGCACACGTCCTAATGTTGCAAATGGCTATGAACTTGATGTTATCGCTATGGTTGTTTTAGGTGGAGTAAGTACTTCAGGTGGAAAAGGAAACATCTTAGGAACTGTAATTTCAATTTTCATTATAGGATTCTTAAAATATGGTTTAGGGCTTATAAACGTGCCGGCACAAGTAATTTTAATAATAATTGGTCTTTTACTTATATTTGCAGTTATGATACCAAATTTTAAGTTTAATTTTAAAAAAATTTAAAATAGTATGATGACACAAAACGGCGAAAGCTGTTTGTATAAAAAATAATATTTGTAAGGGGGATAAAAATGAAAAAAGTATTAGCAACTGTTTTAACTTTAATTCTTGTTGTTTCTTTATTTGCAGGATGTGGCAAGAAAGAAGCCCAACAGACTCAACAAACACAACAAACTACAAATAGTACTTCAAATGCTAAAAAAAGATTTGCAATTGTATTTAAAAATGCAGGAAATCCTTATGGTGAAAAAATGATGGAAGGGTTTAAAAATGCTGTTGAAGAATTAGGAGGAGAAGCAATTTTAAAAGCTCCTGATCAACCTACAGCTGAAGCTCAGATCCAAATGATTGAAGAACTTATTTCACAGAAAGTTGATTGTATTGCAATATCAGGGAATGACCCAGATGCACTTCAACCTGTTTTGCAAAAAGCTATGAATAATGGAATTAAAGTATTATCTTTAGATTCAGCGGTAAATCCTCAAAGCAGAATGGTTCATGTAAATCAGGCAGATCCTGAAAGAATAGGTCGCGTACAGATTCAAGCTATTTATGATATGATTGGTGGAAAAGGTGAAATAGCAGTTTTGAGCGCTACTTCACAGGCAACAAATCAAAATACATGGATAGAATGGATGAAAAAGGAACTCCAAGATCCAAAGTATAAAGATGTAAAGCTTGTAAAGGTAGCTTATGGTGATGATTTAAGGGATAAGAGTGTTTCAGAAACAGAAGCTCTGCTTAAAACATATCCAAATCTAAAAGGTATTATAGCGCCAACTACTGTTGGTATAGCTGCAGCAGGAAAAGTTTTAACGGATAAAGGATTAAAAGGAAAGGTACAATTGACAGGTCTTGGACTTCCAAGTGAAATGGCTGAATATATTGAAAGTGGAGTTTGTCAGTGGATGTATCTTTGGAATCCAATTGACGTTGGATATCTTGCAGGTTATGCAGCAGATGCCCTTGTAAAAGGAACAATAACTGGAAAAGCAGGAGAAAAGTTTAATGCAGGGAGATTGGGTGAAAAGGAAGTTGTTCAAGTTGGAGATGGAACAGAAATAATGCTTGGAGATCCATTTAAATTTGATAAGAGCAACATTGGAGAATGGAAGAAAGTATATTAATAATTTAAAAACTGCCTCCCTCAAATCTTTGTTTGAAGGAGGCAGTTTATCGGGAGGTTAATATGGAAAAGAGCAATAAATTTGCATGGACCTGGAGAGTTAAAGAAGAATGCCTTGATGAATATGTAAAAATGCATCTTGATCCATGGCCGGAAATTTTAGAGGAACATAGCAAGGCAGGAATCAGAAATTACTCTATATTTCAAAATGGAAACCAATTTTTCTATTGCTTTGAGTGTGATGATGTTGATGCAGCCTTTGGCTATATTGCAAAAAGTGAAATATGCCAAAAGTGGAATGCAATAACTTCGAAGATGGTTGAAGGCTCCTTTGACTTTTCAGAGGAAGAACCAATTAAACCAATGAAAGAGATATTTTATCTTAAATAAAAAATCAGGGGATAAAATACATTATCCCCTGATTTTTTATTTTTCTAAAAATTTTGTTATAATAAGTTTAATCATGTTGACTTAATCTTGTGATGCTGATAAAATAAATATAAACAAAGAAAAACACAGATAAAACAACAAAATTATTACAAAAGGAGGATTGTATGATGTTTTCTGAATATGAGGTAAAACAGATGATATGTGATATAGGAAAGCGAATATACATGAATGGCTTTGTTGCTGCAAATGATGGTAATATCACAGTTAAAATAAGCGATAACGAGATTATTACAACGCCAACAGGAGTTAGTAAAGGATTTATGACTCCTGATATGCTTATAAAAGTAAATTTAAATGGTGAAATCATTTCTTACTCAGGAAAATATAAGCCATCATCAGAACTTAAGATGCATCTTAGAGTATACAAAGAAAGACCTGATGTAAAATCTGTTGTTCATGCTCATCCGCCCTATGCAACAAGTTTTGCTATAGCAGGGATTCCACTAACAAAAGCAATAATGCCTGAGGCAATAATATCCTTAGGATGTGTCCCAATAGCAGAATATGGAACTCCATCTACTGATGAAATTCCCGATGCAGTTTCAAAATATCTTCAACATTATGATGCGGTTTTACTTGAAAATCATGGAGCTTTATCTTATGGTGCAGATTTACTTTCTGCATATTATAAGATGGAGTCGCTTGAATTTTATGCAAAGCTGACTTTTATATCAACATTACTTGGAGGTCCAAAGGAACTTTCACCATCCCAGGTAGATAAATTATATGAAATAAGAAAAAAACTCGGTGTAGGAGGACGTCATCCAGGAGAACTTTGCAAAACGCTTGGATGTGAATATCCATGTAATAGGGCAAATACAAAAAAAGAAGAATTAGGATTAAACTTTGATAATAATGAAATATCTTCAGAACTCATTGAACAAATTACAAGAAAAGTAATTGAACAAATGAAGTTATAAATTAATCCTTGAAAGTGAGGTACTATAATGAAGCGTTCAAGGAGATTTGAAATTCTTGAAAAAAGGGCTGTAAATCAGGATGGATTTATAGATGAATGGCCGGAAAAAGGCTTTGTTGCAATGAAAAGCCCCTATGATCCAAAACCTTCGATTCAAATTAAAGATGATTTAATAATTGAAATGGATGGTAAAAAAAGAGATGACTTTGATTTTATAGATACATTTATAGCAGATTATGCAATAGATATCGAACAAGCTGAAATATCTATGAAAATGGAATCATTACAAATTGCAAGAATGCTTGTTGATATAAATGTTGATAGAAAAACAATTGTAAAAATAATATCTGGTCTTACTCCTGCAAAAATTGTTGAAGTAGTTAATTATCTTAATGTTGTTGAAATGATGATGGCTATGCAAAAGATGAGAGCAAGAAAAATACCATCAAATCAGGCTCATGTTACTAATTTAAAAGATAATCCTGTGCTAATTGCAGCAGATGCAGCAGAAGGAGCCTTAAGAGGTTTTCGTGAGGAAGAAACAACTGTTGGTGTTGCAAGATATGCACCACTTAATGCGATAGCTCTTCTTATAGGTTCACAGGTCGGGAAAAGAGGAGTTTTAACTCAATGTGCAGTTGAAGAAGCAACAGAGCTTGAACTTGGTATGAGAGGGTTTACAACTTATGCTGAAACTATGTCGGTATATGGAACAGAAAGTGTATTTATAGATGGAGATGATACACCCTATTCAAAAGCTTTTCTTGCATCAGCCTATGCATCAAGAGGTCTTAAGATGAGATTTACATCAGGGACAGGCTCAGAGGTTTTAATGGGAAATGCTGAAAAAAAGTCGATGCTTTACCTAGAAACAAGATGCATAATGGTTACAAGAGGAGCAGGAGTACAAGGACTTCAAAATGGTTCTGTAAGCTGTATAGGAATAACGTCAGCAGTACCATCAGGAATAAGGGCTGTACTCGCTGAAAATCTTATTGCAGCAATGCTTGATCTTGAGGTTGCATCAAGTAATGATCAAACATTCACACACTCAGATATGAGAAGAACAGCAAGAACTATGATGCAGTTTCTGCCAGGTACAGATTTTATTTTTTCAGGTTATTCAGCAACTCCAAATTACGATAATATGTTTGCAGGTTCAAATTTTGATGCAGAGGATTTCGATGATTATAATGTGCTTCAAAGGGATTTAATGATTGATGGAGGTTTAAGGCCTGTAAAAGAAGAGGATGTTATTAAAGTAAGGTATAAAGCTGCAAAAGTTCTTCAAGCTTTATTTAAGCAGCTTAATCTTTCAAAAATTTCTGATGAAGAAGTTGAAGCGGCTACTTATGCGCATGGAAGTTATGATATGCCGGAGAGGGATATGATTGCTGACCTTGAAGCTGTAAATGAAATAATGAAAAACAAAATAACGGGAGTTGACATAGTAAAAGCCCTTGTATCTGCTGGTTATCCAGATGTTGCAGAAAGTATTTTGAATATGCTAAAGCAGCGTGTTTCAGGAGATTATATGCAAACGTCAGCAATTCTTGATGAAGATTTTAATGTACTTAGTGCTATAAATCTTCCCAATGATTATATGGGCCCAGGAACTGGTTATAGGATAAGTGAGAAAAGGTGGGAAGAAATTAAAAACATACCATATATCATAAATCCTGATGATATTTAGGGATGGTGGCATCATGCAAATTGATGAAAGATTATTAAAAGAAATTACAAGATTAGTAATCGAAGAGTTAAGTAAAGTTAATAATTCTGAAGCTAAAAACAAAGATAGATGCATAGGATATTTTAGAGAAATAGGGCCAGCAAAAAAGGGACAGGATATAAGAGAAGTTGTGATAGGTATAGGACCTGCATTTGGAGAATCTATAAAACATACAATAAATGGTATTGAACATAAGGATGTAATAAAAGAAATAATGGCAGGTATAGAAGAAGAAGGAATGATACCAAGGATAGTAAAGATTTATAAGACATCAGATGTTGCTTTTATTGGAAAAGAAGCTGCAATTTTAAGTGGATCAGGTATTGGAATCGGAATCCAATCAAAAGGAACAGCAATAATACATCAAAAAGACTTATATCCATTAACAAATCTTGAATTATTTTCACAAGCACCACTTTTAACCCTTAAAGATTATAGAGATATTGGCAAAAATGCAGCAAGATATGCAAAAGGAGTTATAGTTAAGCCAATATCAATAAGGAATGATTTCATGTCAAGACCAAAATATCAAGTAAAGGCTGCGGTTATGCATATTAAAGAAACAGAGAAAATTAATAAAAACTATGCTCCAATTGAATTAAAGTTACTTAAGGGGTGAATAAATAGTGAAATATCCCATTTCTAAAAACATCCCAGATAAGGTTACAACAAAAACAGGTAAAAAAATAGATGAGATAAATATAGAGAATATTATGAATGGAAGTATAACTTCAGAAGATATAAAAATTTCTAAGGAAACACTTTTAATTCAAGCAGATATTGCAAAAGAAAATGGAAGAATTCAGCTTAAAAGAAATTTTATTAGAGCATCAGAACTTGTTGAAGTACCAGACGATGTAATTTTAAAGATATATAATCTGCTGAGGCCTTATAGAGCAACTAAAGAAGAACTTATATCTATAGCCTTTGAACTAAAAGATAAATATAATGCTGAAAGTTGCTCAAAATTTATACTAGAGGCTGCTAATATATATGAAAAAAGAGGGATTTTAAAAGCCTAAAGGAGAATAAAAATGAAATTAATAGCAGGAGTTGATGTTGGTAATTCAACAACTGAAACATGTATTGCTGGAATTAATGAAGATGGTAAGTTTAAATTTCTTTCAAGTGCTATAACTGAAACAACTGGAATGAAAGGTACTGTTGAAAATGTTAAAGGAATTATAAAAGTTTTAAATGATGCACTATTAAAAATAAATAAAAAAATAAATGATTTAGATGTAATTAGAATAAATGAAGCGGCTCCTGTAATAGGAGATACAGCAATGGAAACAATAACGGAAACTATTATAACAGATTCTGCAATGATAGGACATAATCCATCAACTCCAGGAGGAGAAGGATTAGGAGTAGGAATTACAATAGACATTACAGAGCTTGATAAAGCAGATAGTGGAAATAACTATATAGTAATAGTACCTGATAGCATTACTTTTGATAAGGCAGCAGAATTAATAAATAGTTTTAGCGAAAAAGTTAATATAAAGGGTGCAATAATTCAGGCAGATGAAGCAGTACTTGTTGAAAATAGGATAAATATTAAAATTCCAATAGTTGATGAAGTAAAACATATTGATAAGATTAACAAAGGAGTAATGTGTGCTATCGAGGTTGCTTCATTAGGAAATACTATAAAAATGCTTTCAAATCCATTTGGAATTGCATCAATATTTAATCTAACCCCTGAAGAAACAAAATTTGTAGTTCCAATAGCAAAAAGCCTAATTGGGAACCGTTCAGCAGTGGTTATTAGAACACCTTCTGGCGAGGTTAAAGAAAGCATTATTTCAGCAGGTATATTAACAATATTTGGACAAAAAAGTGTAGTAAAAGTAAATGTTGATTCTGGAGCAGATGAAATAATGAAAGCTGTTAATGAAGCTGGATTGATTTATGATGTATCAGGGGAGATAGGAACCAATATAGGGGCTATGATAAATAGGATTAAAAATTCAATGGCAAACCTTACAAATATGGATATTAATGACATTAAAATTAAAGATATACTTGCTGTTGATACAATGCTTCCTGTAAATGCATCAGGTGGTATAGCAGGAGAAACGTTTATGGAGAAGGCTGTTGCAATAGCTTCTATGGTTAAGGTGGACAGGCTTCCTATGATGAAAATAGCTGAAAAACTTCAAAATGAGACAGGGGTATATGTTAAAATTGCTGGAGTTGAAGCTGTAATGGCATCTTTAGGTGCACTAACTACACCAGGAACAAAACTACCTATTGCAGTACTTGATATTGGTGGTGGTTCAACTGATGCTGCACTACTTGATGAAAAAGGGAATGTAACATCTATTCATGTTGCAGGAGCTGGTGAGCTTGTTACTATGCTCATAAATTCAGAACTTGGATTAAATGACAGAGTTATTGCTGAGGAAATTAAAAAAAATTCTGTAGCAAAAGTTGAAAGTTTGTTCCATATTAGAGTTGAAAATGGGCAGATAAAATTTTTTGATGAACCACTAAATCCTAAATTGTTTGGAAGAGTTGTTGTTATAAAAGGCAAAGAACTAATTCCAATAAATAAGGATACAACTCTTGAAAAAGTTGTACAGGTTAGGAGAACAGCAAAAGAAAGAGTTTTTGTAAAAAATTCAATAAGAGCACTAAGAGCACTAAGAGCAATAGCACCGGAAGGAAATTTAAAGAAAATACCTAATGTTGTTATAGTTGGTGGTTCAGCACTTGATTTTGAAGTTCCTGAAATGATTTTAGCAGAACTTGCAAAGTATAAAATTGTTGCAGGCAGAGGGAATATTAGAAAATCAGAAGGCCCAAGAAATGCTGTAGCAACAGGGCTTACGATGTCTTATTTTTAAATTAGGGTGATTTAATGGATATAATAAAGCCATCTATTGTTATATTTAAATGGAAGCAAAGCTTAAATTCATATAGTGAAATAGCTTTAGGAATTGAAGAGGAAGGAGCTTTATATACCATTTATGAGTCAGATGAAAATGCTTATGAAATGGCATATAAAGCAGCTTTGAAATCTAAATTAGGTATTGGAATTGGTATTGATGATAAAGTGGCCTGCATCGTTTTAAGAAATATGAAAAAGGGACAAGCTCTTTTTGTAGATAATATAGAAGATAGAATTAAAATGCGAATATTAGGTTATAATGCTGCAAGATATGTAAAAGGAGAGCCTTTTATTATTAAAGATTAATAGGTGATTATATGAGGATATATACAAGAATGGGAGATAGTGGTGAAACAGGGCTTTATAATGGAGAAAGAGTACGTAAAGACAGCAAAATTTTTAGTGTACTTGGTGATTTTGATGAGCTTACAAGCATTCTTGGAGTTGTTAAAGCTAGATTACTTAACGAAAATATTTCAAAAGAAATAGAAAAAGTACAAAAAAATTTAATGCTTATAATGGCCAATATTGCAGGTAAAAAAGAATGCAAAATAAGTGAAAAAGATATTACTGAGATTGAAGAACTTATTGATAACTATCAAAGTATGTTTCCAAAAATAAAAAGCTTTGCGATTCCAGGTTATTGTGAAACATCGGCACTTATTGATTTTGCAAGAACAGTTACAAGAAGAGCAGAAAGAAGTTTAGTATCTTTAGAAAATGAAATATATGTTGATGGAGATTTCAAAAAATATATTAACAGATTATCTGATTATCTTTATACAGCTGCAAGGTTTATTGAATTTAAAGAAAAAGTGGCAAAAAAAGTTATTGAGGTGCTCAATATAAATAATGATGTTTCAAAAAAAATCAATCTAAATATTGCAAAGAAAATTATAGAATTTGTTGAAAAAAAAGCTTTAGGAATGAATATTCCTGTTGTTATTGCAGTTGCAGATGAAAATGCAATTATAAAGGCTGTACATAATATGGATGGTGCTCTAATAGCAAGTTATGATATTGCAGTAAATAAAGCATATACAGCAGCAGCTTTAAGATGTTCAACTGAAGAATTAGGGAAACTTTCTAAACAAGGAAGCCCTCTTTATGGAATACAAAATACTAATAACAAAATTGTTGTATTTGGAGGAGGATGTCCTCTAAAGATAGGAGATAAGTTTTTAGGTGGTATTGGAGTTAGTGGAGGAACAGCAGAAGAGGATATTGAGCTTGCAAATTATGGTGCAAATATACTTAAGGAGGTGTTAAAGTGACAATTAGGAATGAAGACATCGAAGCAATAGTAAAGCAAGTATTAATTAATTTAAAAAGCAGCAAACAAATCAAAAATGAAGAACTAGGTATATTTAATGATGTAAATGATGCAGTTAACGCTGCAAAGGAATCTCAAAGAATTTTAAGATATATGTCTATAGATCAGAGAGAAAGGATAATCAATAAAATTAGGGAAAAAACAATTGAAAATGCAAAGCTTCTTGCCCAAATGGGTGTTAATGAAACAGGAATGGGACGTGTTGATCATAAAATAATAAAGCATGAACTTGTTGCAAAAAAGACTCCAGGAACCGAAGATATTAAAACAATAGCATGGTCAGGAGATAATGGCTTAACTCTTGTTGAGATGGGCCCTTTTGGAGTGATTGGTGCAATAACTCCATCAACAAATCCATCAGAAACAGTAATTTGCAATAGTATAGGAATGATTGCTTCAGGTAATACAATAGTATTTAATCCTCATCCTGGAGCATCAAAAGTTTCAAATTATGCAGTAAGACTTGTAAATGAGGCATCGCTTGAGGAAGGAGGTCCTCCAAACCTTGCAGTTTCAATAGATAAACCAACGATAGAGATGGCAAATATACTTTTTAAACATCCAGACATATCTCTTCTTGTTGCAACAGGGGGGCCAGGTGTTGTAACAGCATGTTTATCTTCAGGTAAAAGAGCAATTGGAGCAGGTGCAGGGAATCCTCCGGTTGTTGTTGATGAAACTGCAGACATTAAAAAAGCTGCGAAGGATATTATAGATGGAGCTACATTTGATAACAACCTTCCTTGCATTGCTGAAAAAGAGGTTATTGCAGTAGATGAAATAGCCGATGAGCTTATTTATTACATGATTAAAAATGGAGCATATAAAATAGAAAAAGATATGGTGGATAAATTAACAGAACTTGTACTTGAAAAGAAAAACGGAGAATATGTGATTAGCAGAAATTGGGTTGGAAGGGATGCTTATAAGATTTTAAAAGCTCTTGGAATTGATGCAGATGAAAGTATTAGATGCATAATATTTGAGGCAAATGAGGAACATCCACTTGTTGAAGAGGAACTTATGATGCCAATACTTGGAATAGTAAGAGCAAGCAATGTTGATGATGCAATAAAAATCGCAATAAGGCTTGAACATGGTAATAGGCATTCAGCACATATGCATTCTAAAAATGTAGACAACCTAACAAGGTTTGGGCGTGAAATTGATACAGCAATATTTGTTAAAAATGCACCCTCTTATGCTGCACTTGGATTTGGTGGGGAAGGATATTGTACTTTTACAATTGCAAGTAGGACAGGTGAAGGATTAACATCTGCTAAGACATTTACAAAAATCAGAAGATGTGTGCTTGCCGATGGTTTTTCAATTAGATAGGAGGTGTGAGAATGGATTTTAATAATGTAAATATCGAGGAAATAGTAAAACAAGTATTAAAAGAAATGAGAGGTTCTGATACGCAAAAGGGAGAAGAAAAAAATAATATAATACCTAATACTGCAAGAGCAGCTGTTTTAACAGATAAGAGAAAAATTGAAGTTAAAGAGTTTCCAATACCGGAGATTAGTGATGATGAAATGCTGGTTAAAGTTGAAGGCTGTGGGATTTGTGGTACAGATGTTCATGAATATAAAGGAGATCCTTTTAATTTAATTCCAGTTGTTCTTGGACATGAGGGAACAGGTGTAATTGTTAAATTAGGTAAAAATATAAAAAAAGACAGCTCCGGTAAATACGTAAAAGTTGGAGACAAGATAGTAACATGTATTATTCCTTGTGGAGAGTGTGATGTATGCTTAAATCATCCTGATAGAACTAATCTTTGTGAAAATCAGGGGATATATGGATTAATGCCAGATGATAGATATCATTTGAATGGTTGGTTTTCAGAGTATATTGTTGTAAGAAAAGGCTCAACATTTTTTACAGTAAATGATATGGATCTTGATTTAAGGTTATTAGTAGAGCCAGCAGCAGTTGTTGTACATGCTGTAGAAAGAGCAAAATCAACGGGACTTTTAAAATTCAATAGCAAGGTATTAGTACAAGGATGTGGACCTATAGGATTATTACTCCTATCAGTAATAAGAACTATGGGAATTGAAAATATAATTGCTCTTGATGGTGATGAAAAAAGGCTTAATATGGCAAAGAGGCTTGGAGCTAATAAAACTGTTAATTTTAAAAACTACAATAGCCTTGAAGAGACTATTAAGGCAGTTAAGGATGCAACAGATGGATTTGGAATAGACTTTGCTTTCCAGTGCACAGGAGTTCCATCAGCAGCATCAAATATATGGAAATTTGTAAAACGAGGCGGGGGGCTTTGTGAAGTTGGGTTCTTTGTAAATAATGGTGACTGCCAAATAAATCCTCATTTTGATATATGCAATAAGGAAATTACAGCTGTAGGTTCATGGGTATACACTCCACAGGATTATTTAACAACTTTTGACTTTTTAAAAAGGGCTAAGGGAATAGGCCTTCCAATTCAAGAATTAATAACACACAGATTTTCATTAGATGATATGAATAAAGCAATGGAAGTGAATATGAAACAAGAAGGCATCAAAATTGTTTATATAAACGATAGATTTTAGGAGATAAGGATTTATGCAAGCAGTTGGATTTATTGAAGTTTATGGCACCGTTGCAGGCTTTGTAGCTGCTGATGCAGCGTGTAAATCTGCAAATGTTATAATAGAAGCATTTGATAATAACAGACCTAAAAATGCAGATGTTCCTGTTCCTTTAATAATTGTTGTTAAAGTGAGAGGAAGTCTTGAAGATGTTAAAGCTGCAGTTGATGCAGGAGCAAAGGCTGCTAAGGAAATTTCAGATGTAATTCAAACACATATAATACCAAAGCCTCAAGATGATACAGAAAAACTTTTAAAAATTAACTGTTTTAATAAAAAATAATAAAAAAATTAAAATGATTGTGTTAAGTAAATATGAAAAAATAGCGTAGCTACACGTATAATTACACAAAATTACACAGTTTTTTTATGTAATCTAAATTAATAAAATTTGATAATACTGGATTTATCAAAAAAAGGCATGCCGAAGGCACCTACTTAAAACTTAAAATGTAGGTGTGTTAAGAATATATGGTTTATTTGAGAATTAAGCAGACAGAAGCCAGTTATTAATATTTTTTTCATCAACTAAAATACCAGCAACTTGTGCAGGAGTTAGATTGTTTAAAGAATAGTGAGGTCTTAAAAAATTATAATGGAAAATAAACATTGCTATTAGAGTGTTTGCACTTTCAAATGATTTAAAACCTCTTTTACGTTTATACCAGTCTTTAAATGTATCATTAAAAGCTTCTAGCAAGTTGTTGGATATATCATCTTTAAATGATTGAACTTTTATGTGTTTTGAAGAATTAAAAATAGTTTTAGTAGCAAGATTATATGAGCCTAATCTATCGGTCACAATAGCCGATGGACATCCAAACTTACTTGCAGATTTAAACAAGGAAAAAGCTTGAGAAGCATCTCTTGAAGGAGATAAATTAAAACCAAGAACCATTCTGGTTTCTGAATCTATAATTAACCAAAGATAATGCTTTTTACCATTAATAAAAACGACAGTTTCGTCGGCATGCCATTCATCAGATGCACTTAAATCAAGATTTTCAGTAAGTTTATTAGCTATACTTAGAAAAATTGGAGCAAATTTTTTGCACCAAGATGCAATAGTTACATGAGAAACTTTGACATTGTAGGTTAGTTTAAAAAATTGAGATATTCTTCTTGTTGAAGAACCATTTAGATAATAGAGGTTAAGTGCAGTAAGAATTAAAAATAATGGAAATCTCATTCTTTTAAAATCTGTCTTTCCTTTAATTAATTCACAAGATGCAGAGGGTATATTAATAGGTTTTGCAACATAAATAGAATGACCACATTTTTTAGAGTTGCAAGTATAATGGGAATAGTACTCATAATCATGGTGCAAATAAGTACCACTACCACAAACAGGACAACGAGGATACCCTCTCAATACACGATTTTTCTTACCCTTATAATCTTCAAGAGTAAACTGACGTCTACAGTCTTTACATTGATATTTTTGATTACCTGCTTTGTCTTTCCCAAAGCGATAGAGATTTTGACTATGGCATCTTGGACATGAAATTTTATTCAATGACTTGCACATAATTTCATCTCTCCTTCGGAGGTATTTTGTTTTTCGCTATATATAAGATAACTCAAAGGAGAGATGAAATTCAAATATCATATAACTTAACAAAACTATTAAAATTTTAAGGAGGAATAGAAATGACACAGGAAGCATTAGGAATGGTTGAAACAAGAGGACTTGTAGCAGCAATAGAGGCTGCAGATGCTATGGTAAAAGCAGCAGATGTTACATTAATTGGAACAGAAAAGATAGGATCAGGATTAGTTACAGTAATGGTAAGAGGAGATGTCGGAGCAGTTAAAGCTGCTACAGAAGTTGGAGCTGGTGCTGCTAAAAAGCTTGGTGAACTTGTTGCAGTACATGTAATACCAAGGCCACATACTGATGTTGAAAAAATACTGCCTGTTTTAAAATAATTAACCCTAATATAATTGGCAGGAGTGTTATTAATGAAATCAATTGGACTTCTTGAAATACAGTCCCTATCAGCAGCTATAGAAGCTATTGATGCTATGTTAAAAACAGCAAATGTACAGTTTTTAACATGGGAGAAAAAGCTTGGAGGAAGGCTTGTAACTGTAGTGATTTCTGGCGAAGTTTCATCAGTAAAAGAGGCAATAGAAATAGGAATGACAAGAGCAAACATGATAGGAAAAGTTTTTGCTCATGCTGTAATACCTAATCCTCATGAAGAAGTTATGAAAATGATTGAAATTAGTGCAAAAAAATTGAATATATAAAGTGGTGAAATAAATGGAAAACAATAATACTTCTTTTCAAAATCAAAGTGATAATTCAGCTGAAGTACAAAACAAAAAAATAAAATCAGCTTCAAAAAATATTAAAAAGTTTTCAAAGGAGGATATAAAAATGGAACAACAAGCATTGGGAATGGTTGAAACAAGAGGACTTGTAGCAGCAATAGAGGCTGCAGATGCTATGGTAAAGGCAGCTAATGTTACATTAATTGGAACAGAAAAGATAGGATCAGGATTGGTTACAGTAATGGTAAGAGGAGATGTTGGAGCAGTTAAAGCTGCAACTGAAACTGGGGCAAGAGCGGCAGAAAAGCTTGGTGAACTTGTTGCAGTACATGTAATACCAAGGCCACATACTGATGTTGAAAAAATATTACCAATAATGAAATAAAGAAGAGTGATACTTATGAATGATGAGCAGATTAAGATGATTGCTACAATTGTAGCTAAGAAATTGTCAGAGGATTTTGCTAACAATAACTTTAGAATACCTGTAGGTGTGTCAGCAAGGCACGTTCATTTGACAAAAGAGCATTTAGAAATACTATTTGGAGAGAATTATAAGCTAAAGAAAAAGAAAGAGCTTATGGGCGGTCAGTTTGCTGCTGAAGAAAGCGTTACTATTATTGGAAAGAAGTTAAATGTAATTGAAAATGTAAGAATACTTGGCCCTTTAAGATCAAAAACTCAAGTAGAAATTTCAAAAACTGATTCAATAAAGCTTGGGATTAAAGCACCAATAAGAGAATCAGGTTTAATTGAAGGTTCAGCACCAATAACAATAGTTGGGCCATGCGGCTCTATTTCTTTAAAGGAAGGTTGTATAATTGCAAAAAGACATATACATTTATCACCAAAGGATGCAGAAAGATTCAATGTAAAAAATGATGATATAGTGTCAGTAAAAATATGCGGTGAAAGAGGAGGAATAATGGAAAACGTTCAAATAAGAGTAGATGACTCATATACTCTGGAAATGCATATTGATACTGATGAAGCAAATGCCTTTGGAATAGAATGTGGCAGCATGGTTGAACTTGTTAAATGATTTTAAGGAGTTGAATAAGTTGATTATTGCTAAAGTAGTAGGTACAGTAATATCAACAAGAAAAAGTTGCAACTTAGTGGGAAGTAAATTTTTAATAGTAGAACCAGTTGAAGAAATGAAATTAAAAAATGAAAATAGGATTGTTGCTGTCGATACCGTTGGAGCTGGAGTAGGAGAGATAGTTCTTGTAGCTTTAGGAAGCGCCGCCAGAGTAGGGTGTAATATGGCTGAGTCTCCGGTAGATGCTGCAGTAGTTGGAATTGTTGATAATAGGAAGGATATTGTAATAACAGAGTAGCATTTGAAATTTGGGGTGGTTACATGAATATTAATGAATTGGGGATAGATGAGGTAAAAAGGATTATTTTTGAATGTGGAGTTGTTGGTGCTGGAGGAGCTGGGTTCCCCACTCATGCAAAGCTTAATAATGGTGTTGACACAATAATTTTAAATTGTGCTGAATGTGAGCCACTTTTTAGAGTTGATCAGCAGCTTCTTATTAAATATACAAAAGAAATACTTGAGGCTTTGTCACTTATAAAAATAGTTCTTCATTCAAAAAAAGCAGTTGTAGCAATAAAATCTAAGTATAAAAAGACAATTGAAGCTGTGGAAAAAGAAATTTATCGTTATGAAAATATTGAAATAAAACATCTTCCAGATATCTATCCTGTTGGGGATGAGGTTGTTCTTATTTATGAAACATTGGGAAGGATAGTGAAAGAGGGAACTATACCGTTATCAGTTGGTGTTGTAGTTTTAAATGTAGAAACAGTGCTAAATATTTATAATGCAGTTTTTTTAAATAAACCTGTTACAAATAAATATATAACAATAACAGGGGAAGTTAACAGACCAATAACTGTTAAGGCACCAATTGGTATAGAAATTGGTGAGCTTATAAAATATGCAGGTGGAGTTAAGATAAATAATTATAACATTTTAGAAGGAGGTCCTATGACTGGTAGGATCTCAACTGAGAAATCAACGGTTACTAAAACAACAAAATGCATTATAATTCTGCCTGAAGATCATCAAATTATTATAAATAGAAAAACTAATCCATCAATTAGCATAAAAAGGGCAATGTCAATTTGTTCTCAATGTAGGATGTGTACAGACCTTTGCCCACGAAATCTTCTTGGACACTCAATAAAACCTCATAAGATAATGAATGCGATATCAAATAATATAGTTTCAGATATTGATGCATTTTCTATAGCAATGTTTTGCTGTGAATGTGGACTTTGTGAAATGTATTCTTGCCATCAAAGTCTTTTGCCAAGGAGAATCATTAGTGAACTTAAGATTAAGTTAAAAGCAAATGGATTTAAAAATCTAAGTAATAATGTTCAAAGAAATGTAGAACCATTAAGAAATGAAAGGCGTGTTCCTACAAAGAGGCTTATTTCAAGAATAGGAGTTTTAGATTATGATGTTGATGCACCTCTTATAGAAAATGCTATTTTAACAGATAAAGTTGAGATATCTTTAAGGCAACATATTGGAGCTACGGCAGCACCTCTTGTTAAAGTTGGGGATGAAATTAATAAAGGACAATTAATAGGAGATATACAAGATGGGAAAATAGGCTCAAAGATACATTCAAGTATTGATGGAATTGTAACCCATGTAGATGAATACAGCATTACTATAAAAACAAGGGGTGGTATGTAATGGATAAGGCGATAGGACTTGTTGAATATAAAACAACTGCTTCAGGTATAAGTGCTGCAGATAGTATGGTTAAAACTGCTGAAGTAGAAATTATTAGTTCACAGACGGTTTGTCCAGGAAAGTATATTATACTACTTAAAGGAAAGCTTAGTGCTGTTAATTCTGCAATTGAAAAAGGAATAAAAGATTATGCTGAAAAAGTGATAGATAGTTTTATTCTTGGAAATCCGCATGACGATATTTTTTATGCAATAAATGGTACATCTAAAGTAGATGAATTTGAATCTATAGGGATAATAGAAACTTTCTCAGCAGCTTCTGCTATTATTGCAGCTGATGCTGCTGCTAAAGCAGCAAAGGTTAATCTTATAGAAATAAGACTAGCAAGAGGAATGTGTGGTAAGTCTTATCTTATTCTATCAGGGGAGCTTGCAGCAGTTGAAGCGGCAATAGATGCTGGAAGCAAAGTTATAGGAGAAACAGGTATGCTTCTTGATAAGTCAATAATAGCAAGGCCTGATAAAAAGATATGGGAAAGAATAGTATAGTATATTTAATATAATCAGCGCCAGAAGCCACCACTTTGTAAAGTTGAGGGTAGTTCACATCTTTGCCTATAGCTTTTATAACTTCTAAAAGCTATAGGCAATTTTATAAAAAGTTAAAAGCATTGTTTTATAACACTTAAAGCATCACCACATATTTCTTTCTTTAGAGCCATATCATCAAGTATTTTAAAGGCTTTATCCTTTGATATACCTTCTTTATATGGTCTTTTTGAAGTTAAGGCTTCAAATATATCACAAATAGCGAGTAATCTATCTTCAAAACATAAATCCTCACTTTTAAGCCTTCTTGGATAACCTTCTCCATTGAGCTTTTCGTGATGGTTTGCAGCCCAGGATGTTATTTCCTCTAATCCTTTTATCTTTGAGAGTATAAGATATGTATAATATGTATGGCTTTTAATAACAGTCATTTCGTTATCATTAAGTTTTTCATTTTTATTTAAAATTGAGTTTGGGATTGCAAGCTTCCCTAAATCATGTAAAAGTGCTGCTATTATAAATTTTATTTTCTTTTCAGAATCAAACTTAAGGTGGTCTGCAACCTTTTCGCATAGCTTTGAAAGGTTATATGAGTGTTTGAACGTAAAAGGGCTTTTATTATCTATTATTTCTGCGAAAATTTCAGCTATTGCTTTTAAAAATTCAAGATCTACAGGTATAAATTCCTTGGGTATAACATCATTAACTGTGTTAGAAGAGAAGGATAGATTGTCAACATCCCACCAAAACATGTCTTTGCTTTCAACTTCCATAAATATATCAACAATATCAGGAGATAGTATTGATTTTTTTGAATTTAGCAGAAATTTTTTTATGTAATCTCTTTGGAAATAATTTGGTTTTGTTTCATCATAAAGTATTTCAAAGGTATCTGAAAGACGTATAATCTGCGATATTAATGGTATTTCATCTTTATAGAGTCCAAAACTTCCACTCCCATCAAAGTTTTCATGATGATATTTTATGTATTCTGATATTGAAAAGTTAATAGGAAACTTTTTTAAAATATTTTCCCCATCTAAGCAGTGTTTTTTTATGAACACTTCATCACTATGGCACTCATCTATAGAACAAGTAACGCCTATATCATGAAGAGTTGAACTAATATATACATCACTTAGGAAGCTTTTATCCAAAGATATAAGTTTGGCAATGGACATAGAAACATAGCTTGTTCTTTTAGAATGATTAAAAAACCTGTGTTTATCAACTGGGTTTTGGTTGCCTTTTAAGTAAGCTGGCGATTTATCATTTATCATGCTGCAGTGGGAAAGATCTGTTGCAATAGCAAGGGAAGAAATTAGCTCATTTAAATTTATATTTAACATAAAACCTCCATAAATAAAAATAATTATTATCCGATAAATACTATATAAAAAATGCATAATTAAATTATATATGATTTTATAAAATAAATCTATGGAGGTGTTAGTTTGAAAGGGACTGTTGTATCTACGTGGCTTAACACTTGTAGGCAACTTTATGGAGATGAAATAGTTAATGTAGCATTAGAAAAAGAGGGTGAAAAAAGGGATGTAACTTTTTCACCATTAGAGGATGTCGATGATAAAAAGATACATTCTATAATTTCAAATATTGCAAAGGCAAAGGGAATAACCATATCACAAATTTGGAGAAATATTGGCTTTAATAATATTATGACCTTCTCAAAGGTTTATCCTGCTTTTTTTAAGCATGAAAATTTATATACATTTTTGAAATCCATGTATGATGTTCATGTTGTAATAGTAAAACGAATTCCAGGTGCAATGCCGCCTATACTTGATTTGAAACCTATTTCAGATAAAGAAGCTATCTTTACATATAATTCAAAAAGAGGGATGTTTGATTATTTTCTTGGGCTTATAGATGGAGCTTCTAAGTATTATAATGAAAAACTTGAAATAAAAGAAATTGAAAAAGGAAGTGATTTTTTAAAGCTCAAGCTTACCTTTGAAAAGGATATATATTTTATTAAAAAATATAATCTAAACACAGCAATATCCTTTGGGGTTATTAAAAATATAAATATAAAAATATCTGTACTTACCACAATAATTTTATCTATTATAAATTTTGCAGCTTTATTTCTTATTAAATCCTTTAATCCTACGAATTTAGTAATATCAATAGTATCTTCTTTTGTTTCGTCTTTTATAGCTTCAAGCCTTTTAAATAGGCCATTAAAGTACTTAGATAAAGAGCTTAATTCTATAAATAATCATGAATATATGAATAGGGGAGAAATAAAAACTAAAGATATATATGAAGATTTATATAAATTAATTTGTGAATATAAAGATAAGGTTAGAAAGGATTTTGTAGGATTTAAAGGCCTTACAGACGAAATGAATGCTTTTAGCGTTACTTTAAGTAATATTGCTGATAAGATGAATTATACTTCAAATGAAATTTCGGCAGTTGTAGAACAGGTAGCAACGGCAGCAATGACGCAAGCACAGGAAACTGAAAGCTCTGTTGGATTATTAAATGATAATGTTGAAGCTATAAAAACTGCTGTTGAGCTTGAGATAGAAAATAAAGATAAACTTGAAGAAGCTGTCTTAGGAATTGATAATAGCTTTAAAAATGTAAATAGCACAGCCCAAAAATTAAACCAAGTATTAAATAAGTTTGAAGATGTAAAAGATAGTAGCTTAAAACTTCAAAATAAGGCAAAGGATATAACAGATATAGTTCTTTTAGTTTCATCTATTGCTGAACAGACAAACCTTCTTGCACTTAATGCTTCAATAGAGGCTTCAAGGGCAGGAGAAGCAGGGAGAGGATTTGCAGTTGTAGCTGAGGAAGTTAGAAAGCTTGCAGAACAATCAAATAATGCTGTAAATGATATTAACAATAGCCTTATGGAATTTATTAAAGATATTGAAAGCCTTGTATTAGACCTTGGGGAAGAGTTTAATTTATTAAAAGATGAGAATAAAAACCTTAACGATGCAGTTTTAAACAGCAATACTGCAAAGGATAAAATAAAAGATGTAGCAAAGGTTATGATAGATACTTCAAATAAGCTTCAGAGTGCTACAAATGCAATATCAGAGGTTTATGGCAAGATAGAATCTCTGGCTGCAATAGCAGAAGAGAATTCCGCATCCTCACAGGAGGTTAGCGCTAATGTTTCAAATTACACAGAAGAGATTAAAAAGCTTACGATGAGCATAACGGAGTTTAAAAAGCTTACAGAACAGTTTAAAGAAGATTTTGATATTTATAGAATATAAAGGGCTTAAATGCTCTTTTATTTTTTTAGCTTTAGGGCTAAAATAGAAGTTGTAAATACAATAGAATTGAGGTTGATAGAGTAATGATAATAAAGACAAAAAGCCCTGAGGAAACCTTTGAGGTTGGGGTTAAGATAGGAAGGCTTTTAAAAAAAGGGGATATAATATCATTAAATGGTGATTTAGGAGCTGGTAAAACCCATCTTACAAAGGGTATAGCAAAGGGTATTGAAGTTGATGAATATATTACAAGTCCAACCTTTACACTTGTAAATGAGTATACAGGAAGGATTCCTTTATACCACTTTGATGTTTACAGGATTAATGATATAGAAGAATTATATGAAATAGGATTTGATGAATATATATATGGGGATGGAGTGTCAGTTATAGAATGGGGAGATATAATAAAAGAAATACTTCCTGATAATATTATAAATATAAATATAAAAAAGATAGATGATAATACTCGAGAGATACATATAGATGCAAAAGAGCTTGATTTAGGAGGATTAAAATGAGGGTGCTTGCAATAGAATCATCCTGCAGTGCAGCAGGAGTTGCTGTTATAAACGAAGAAAAGGTTGAGTCAGAAATTTTTTTAGATTATAAGCTTCAGCATTCAACAATACTTTTTCCAATGATAGAGAACCTTCTAAAACTTCTTGAGATAACAATAAATGATATAGATGCTGTTGCTGTATCAGGAGGACCTGGTTCCTTTACGGGGCTTAGAATAGGCCTTGCAGCTGCAAAGGGTATTGCACAGGGAAGGAATAAGAAATTCATAGCAGTATCAAGCCTTGATGCTATGGCCTTTGCACAGGTAGGATTTGATGGAATAATATGCCCTATAATGAATGCTTTAAGAGATAATGTTTATACATGCCTTTATAGGTGGAATGAGGGAAGATTTGAAAGGATTTGTGAGTATGAAGCACTACATATAAAAGATTTGATTGAAAGATTAAAAGGAAATAAAGTTATGTTCTGTGGGGATGCTATGCTCCTACATAAAAATACAATAATAGAAGAATTACAGGAGAATGCTTACTTTGCTCCAAAAACATCATTGATGCCAAAGGCATCAGCCTTAGGAGAGCTTGCACTTTTGAGGCTAAAGGAAGGGAATTTAGATAACATATATACTTACAGCCCTATATATATAAGACAATCGCAGGCAGAGAGGGAGTATGAAAGGAGGATGAGGAAAAATCTTGAATGATGTCATTATAAGGAATATGGAGCTTAAAGATATTGATGATATTCTTTTGATTGAAAAACTTAGTTTTAAAACTCCATGGTCAAAGGAGGCCTTTATAAATGAGCTTACGATTAATAAATGTGCAAATTATAGAGTTGTAGTTAAGGATAACAGGGTTATAGCTTATGGAGGAATGTGGATAATGCTTGATGAGGCGCACATTACTAACATAGCAGTTCACCCTGAGTTTAGAAGATGTGGAATTGGTAAGAGACTAATAAATGATATGATAAATTGTTGCAAAGAAAAAAATGTACATGCAATAACCCTTGAAGTTAGGGAGAGCAATTTACCTGCAATAAATTTATATAAAAGCTTTAATTTTATAGAAGTTGCCATAAGAAAAAAATATTATACTGATAACGATGAAGATGCTATTATAATGTGGAAATATGATGTATAAATATAATAATTTAAATTTTAATTATGGCAGGAGATAAAAGTTTTCTGCCTTTTATAATGAGGGGTGGTTTTATGATTGATATTATAAAAAGCCAAATGAATGAATATGATATTAAATATTCATTAAGCGTTAAAAGGCTTGATACAGGGCAGGAATTTAATATTAATGAAAATGAAGTAGTTCCCTCTGCAAGTACTATTAAGGTTTTTATAATGGCTGAAGCTATAAGGCAGATGAAGGAAGGAATTGTTAAGAATGAAAGGATAAAAGTTAGTACAAAGGATTATGTGCCCTATAGCATAATTTCTTTATTAAATCCGGAAAACACTTATACTATGATGGATTTAATAACTCTTATGATAATACAAAGTGACAATACAGCAACTAACGTTTTAATAGATATTCTTGGAATGGATAAAATAAATGCCTTTATTAAATCTATAGAATGTAATTCAACGATTCTTGAAAGAAAGATGATGGATTTAGATGTTAGAAAGAGAGGTTTAGAAAATAAAACTACATCGAAGGATCTTACGCATTTTATGGAGCTTTTATATAAAGGTAGAATAGTTGATGAAAAAAGCTCAAAAACAAT
Source organism: Caloramator sp. E03 (assembly GCF_006016075.1). Taxonomy (NCBI): domain Bacteria; kingdom Bacillati; phylum Bacillota; class Clostridia; order Eubacteriales; family Clostridiaceae; genus Caloramator; species Caloramator sp. E03. Next base: position 1,990,997 of record NZ_CP040093.1, read on the forward strand.
GATTGATATTATGAAACATCAGCTTGATTCTTCTATGATGAGGTATTTTATTCCTGAAGAAATTGAAGTTGCAAATAAAACAGGAGAGCTTGATGGAATTGATAACGATACAGGTATAGTTTATTTAAATAAAGGCGATTACATATTTACAATGATGACTAGAGATGCAAAATCAAATAATGAAGCAAGGTTTGCCATAGCACAGGTTTCTAAAATAGTATATGAATACTTTTGCAAATATATGGAGGGATAAAAATGATAATAAAAGACATAAAAGTAAGAGAAGTTAGTATTCCACTAAAAAAACCCTTTACAACTGCTTTAAGGACTTTGAATATTCTTACAACAATAATAATAGAGATAATAACAGATACAGGAGATATAGGATATGGGGAAGCATCACCTACAGCAGTTATAACTGGGGATACATTAGGCTCAATAAGAGAGGCAGTTGAAAACAATATATTTCCAGCAATTAAAGGCATGGATATTGATGATATAGAAAATATAATGATTAAAATAAATAAGTGTATGATAAAAAACACAAGCCCCAAGGCAGCAGTTGATATGGCCGTGTATGATCTTTTTTGTAAAAAATATAATATGCCTCTTTATAGGTATTTTGGAGGTTCTAAAAATGAAATTGAAACTGATATCACAGTTAGCGTAAAAGATGCAGATAGTATGGCCGAGGATGCAGTAGAATATGTAAAGGAAGGATACAGAATTCTTAAAATTAAAGTAGGGTTAGATAGTGAGCTTGATATAAAAAGAATTAAAGCAATAAGAGATGCAGTTGGATTTGATGTTAAAATAAGGCTTGATGCAAACCAGGGATGGAAGCCTAAGGAAGCAATTAGAACAATTAGGAAGATGGAGGATATGGGGCTTGACATTGAGCTTGTAGAACAGCCAGTTGTATATTATGATATTGAAGGCCTTAAGTTTGTAACGGATAATGTAGACATACCTATAATGGCAGATGAGTCACTTTTTACGCCTTTTGATGCAATAAAGCTTTTGAGTATGCATGCTTGTGATATATTAAATATAAAACTTATGAAAAGTGCCGGATTATATAACGCTCAAAAGATTGTAAGCATCGCTGAGGCAATGGGGGTTGAATGCATGATAGGAAGTATGATGGAAAGTAAAGTTGGAATTACTGCCGCATCCTGTATTGCAGGAGGAAAGAATGCCATAACAAGGGTAGATCTTGATGCATCAACACTTTTAGCTAAAGATATTGTAGTTGGAGGAGTTAAAATTGAAAACAGTAAAATTATAATGCCTAAAGGTTTTGGGCTTGGAATTGAAAGTATTGAGTATATGTAAACATATATTTCTATTTAAAAAAAAATATAGTAAAATATATTTAAATAAATATATTTAATATTCTAAAAAATCAGTTAATGGGGAGGGATTTTTGTGAAACTGGAAGGGAAAGTTTTAGTAGCTCAAGGAGGAGGACCTACTGCTGTTATAAATCAGTCCCTTGTTGGGGCAGTCCTTGAGTCGAGAAAATTTCCACAGGTTACAAAGGTTTATGGGGCAATTCATGGGGTAGCTGGTATTGTTAATGAAGATTTTATTGATTTAACTCAAGAGACAACTCATAATCTTGAACAGGTTGCATTAACTCCATCTTCTGCATTGTTTTCAACAAGAGATAAGCCAGATGAGAAATATTGCAGAGAAATATTTGATGTTTTAAAGGCACACGATATAAGATATTTTTTCTATATTGGTGGAAATGATTCAGTTGATACGGTTAGAATCGTTAAAGAGAATGCAAGAAAGTCAGATTATGAGTTCAGGGCTATACACATACCAAAAACAATTGATAATGATTTGGTAATTAATGACCATACTCCTGGCTATGGTTCAGCTGCTAAGTTTGTAGCCCATGCATTTACTGGTATTAACCTTGATGTTAGAGCCCTCCCGGGAGTTTATATTGGAGTTGTTATGGGAAGAAATGCAGGTTTTCTAACAGCCGCATCATCTATTGCTCAAAAGTATCCTGATGATGGTCCACATCTTATATACCTTCCAGAAAGACCTTTTATAATGGAGAAATATCTTGAGGATGTAAAAAAAGTGTACGAAAAATTTGGAAGATGCGTAATTGCAGTTTCTGAAGGAATTGCAGATGAAGAAGGCAATCCTATAGTAACTAAACTTTTGAAGGATGTTGAAAAGGATGAGTTTGGGAATGTGCAGCTTTCAGGTACAGGAGCCTTAGGAGATTTACTAGCAAGTTATATTAAGAAGCACCTTGGAATAAAAAGAGTTAGAACAGATACTTTTGGATATTTACAAAGATCATTCTTTGGCTGCGTATCAGATGTAGATCAGCATGAGGCAAGAGAGGTTGGAGAGAAGGCAGCACAATTTGCGATATGGCATAATCTTGACGGTTCTATAACAATACACAGAACAGGAGAATATTCTGTTGATTATCAGTTAACAAAACTTGAAGATGTTGCAGGTAAAACGAAACAAATGCCTGATGAATTTATAAATAGTGAAGATAATAACGTAACAGAGGCCTTTAGGCATTACGTTCTTCCTCTTTTAGGTTCTGGCATACCTTCAGCTCATAGATTAAGAGCACCTAAAGTTCCAAAGATTTTAAGGAAGGAATAAAAGTTAAGGTTATCTGGCTATGGAAAGATTTTTGAGATTTTTACAAATATTTGGTGTGAATATTAAATTTTAAATATATCTTGTTAATAAATAGGGCAAAAGTTTTTAACATAATCAGCGACAGAAGTTGCCCTAACCACGAAGCCACCATTTCGTAAAGTTGGAGGTAGTTCACTGACGTCAATCATTTAATTATGGTTGGCGTTGTTTTTATTTTTAGTCTGATTTATAAAAAATGGATTATGGTGTAATTTTGTAATGAGCAATTTTGAATATCTAAAAGTTTTTAATTTGATATGATATACTTTTATATAGAATTTATTGCTTATAAGATGTTTTAAAATTGTATTATAAGGGGAGGATATCCTTGAAAAATAAAGAAAAAGTATATAATGCCTTAAAAGAACTATCAAAAGATATAAATATTAAACAAAAAAAGGGTCTAACTGCAGAAGAGATTGGTGAAAAGTTAAATATTAAAAGAAATGCAGTAAGTCATCTCTTAAATGAACTCTATAAAGAAGGTAAAATAATTAAAATAAATACAAGACCTGTTTATTTTATAGATAAAGAATTTTATGAAAAACAATTAATAGAATCAGAAGGAATCAAAAACAACAATGAATCTTCAATTAGATATTCAAATGAAGATCCTTTTATAAAACTCATAGGCTACAGCGGAAGCCTTAAGACTCAGGTGAAACTTTGTAAATCGGCTGCCTCATATCCTCCAAACGGATTGCCAGCCTTATTAATTGGTAATACAGGTGTTGGAAAGAGCTTTATGGCTCAGCTTATTTATGAATATGCAAAATCTATTAATGCAATTGATAATAATGCTCCTTATGTGATTTTCAACTGTGCTGAATACGCAAATAACCCAGAGCTTTTAGCGGCAAATATTTTTGGATATGTAAAAGGAGCATTTACTGGTGCGGATAGGGACAAGATGGGGCTGCTCGAGGAAGCAGACGGAGGATATTTATTCTTAGATGAAGTTCACAGGTTGCCTCCGGAAGGACAGGAGAAGCTTTTTTTGTTTTTAGATAAAGGAGTATTTAGAAGATTTGGAGAAACGAGCAAATGGAGAACATCAAGGGTAAGATTTATATTTGCTACAACTGAAGATCCAGAAAAAAGCCTTATAAAAACATTCTTAAGAAGAATCCCATTAGTTATAAATATTCCATCGCTAAATGAAAGACCATTATATGAAAGACTGCAGATGGTTTATGCTTTCTACAAAGAAGAATCAAAAAATTTAGGAATGGATATTTTAATAAGCAATCAAGTTTTGAATGTACTCTTAAAGACAAAGGTATCCGGAAATATCGGAAAGATGATAAATGTTATTAAATACAGCTGTGCTCAGGCGTATTGTCAGCTATTAGATAGTAAGTCTAAATTATTAAGGATCCATTTAAGCGATTTGCCTCAGGAAATAAAGTATGATGTAGGTGAACTTTTAAAGAGCAGCAGTTTTAATTTCAATGGAATGCTTATTTCACAAAATAAAGTAAATGAGCAATTTGAATTGGTAGTAGAAGACGACAAAATAATAAATGAAATAACTGAAGAACTTATAAACTTATTTGAAAGTTATTCTAATGGAGATATAAATATTGACGTTTTAAAAAAGAATTCATTTATATTATTAAATAAGTTTTCAGATATAGTAGTATTTAAAAATAATGATAAGTTTACAGATTCTATAGTTTATAATGGAATAAAAAATGTAATAGAGAACGTTTTAAATATTATAGAGAATAACTATGGAATAAAATACTATGGCAATACAGCGATTATTTTTACACATTTTACAAATAAACTGCTTGAAGGAATTAATATAAATTATAAGTATAGCTGCTCTGATATTGAAAATACCATAGAAATTTTAAAAAATCTGTTTTTTAAAGAGTTTATTATTGCAAGTAAAATTATAGAGCTTATTGAGAAAAATCTTGACACTAAATTAGATAGAATAGCTTTAATGTATTTTACGTTATATATCAAAAGCATGAACAAGAGTGATAATTTTAAAACAATAAATTCAATTATTATTGCACATGGCTATTCAACTGCAAGCAGTATAGCAAGCGTTGCAAATAGACTGCTTGGACAATTCATTTTTGAAGCTTTTGATATGCCTATTGATATGTCATCACAAGAAATTATACTAAAAATAGAAAGTTATCTAAAAAATATAGATACATCAAATGGAATTATTATCTTAGTTGATATGGGTTCCCTTGAAGCTATATATAAAACTTTACCTGATTTAGTTGATGGAGATGTAGCCATTATAAATAATATAACAACACAACTGGCTTTAGATGTAGGAAATAGAATTATCAATGGACAACCATTAGAACAAATAGTTGTAGAGTCTGTTAAAAAAAATAACAGCAGTTTTAAATTTATAAAGTCAAATAAAAAGAAAAAGAACTGCATTATAACTACATGTATTACAGGTATAGGAACGGCAGTAAACATTAAAAATCTTTTGCAGCAATGTTTAGCAAATGATAATATTGAAATTATGGCTTATGATTATGATAAACTTAGAGGAAATGGACTGCGAGATGAAGTTTTTAAAAATTATAATGTTAAGCTTATTATTGGAACAGCCGACCCTGGAATAGAGAAAATTCCTTATATATCTTTAGAAGAGTTGATTGCAGGGCGAGGAGATTCAGTTTTAAATAAAGTTTTAAAGGATTTAACAGATAATAAAACTATAGAGCAGGTCAATCAGGAAATAATAAAACTTTTTTCACTGCAAAATGTTATTGGATATTTAACTATAATCAATCCAGATAAGATAATTGAACAGGTTGAGAAGGCAATTTCTAATTTGGAATATTGTCTTAACTTTAAATTTTCAAATGACTTAAAGATAGGGCTTTATATACACATCAGCTGTCTTATAGAGAGATTGATAATGAAGGATCCCATAATGTCTTATAATAATTTAAAAGAATTTGAGGAATGTCATGGAAAGTTTATAAGTTATGCAAAATCTTCATTAAGCGCGATTGAAGATATTTATAAAGTACAAATACCTACATCAGAAATAGGATTTATATATGACATTATATATTCAAAAGTTAAAGACTTAGAAGTTTGATAAATTTTATAATCAATTGGGAGGTAGAAAAATAAAAAATGGTAGGAATAATTATAGTATCTCACGGCAATTATGCTGAGGCATTATATGAATCCATAAAAATGTTATATGGCGAGCAGGAGAAAATAGAAACGATAAATTTTAAAACAGGAGAAAGCATAGAAGATTTAAAAGAGAAAATAAATTTAGCAAAAGAAAGACTTAAAACAGAATACACTTTAATTCTTGTGGATATATTAGGCGGAAGCCCGTATAATGTAAGCTCATTAGAGATAGATGAAAAATTGAATGTTATTACTGGATTTAATATGCCGATGCTTCTTGATATTATTTCAAGACGAAATGAACCTTTGAGTATAATATCTAAAGCTGCAAAACGTGCAGGTAAAAATGGAATTGTTGATGTTAAAGAAAAATTATCAGAGAAAATAAATAAATAGTTTTGAGGAGGTAAATATGCTAAAAGTAGTAAGACTTGATGAAAGATTAGTACATGGACAAATAGTAAACAACTGGTGCTCAAGCGAAGGTATAACAGAAATAATGGTAGTAGATAAAAATGTGGTAAGAGATGAAATACGAAAAACGTTTATAGAAATGGCAGTGCCTGAAGGAATAAATATATTATTTTGTGATGTTGATGAAGCTGTTGAAATATATGAAGAAGAAAGCGAATATGAAGATTTAATGATTCTTTTCAGCAATCCCTTTGAAATATTAGAGTTTTTAGAGAAAGGAGGTCATTTTGAAAAAGTAAATATAGGAGGACTGCCATATAAAGATGGTAAGAGGCGCATCAGCACAGCTGTTTATGTAAGTGAAAGCGAAATAGAGGCTTTTAAAAAAATAGCTGAAAAAAATATTGTTTTAGATGTTAGAATGCTCCCGACAGATAAAAGTGTAAATGTTTTAACTCTATTGCAGTTAAAGGAGGAATGATGATTGACAATAACAAAGTTTATATTGTTGTTTATTGTAACATCAATATCTGGAATAGGAGCTGCAACAGAAGAATATCAAACACACAGACCGCTGATTGCCAGCACATTAGTTGGACTTGCCTTAGGTGATATTAAATCTGGTGTAATGGCTGGAGCTTCAATGGAGTTAGTTGCATTAGGGTGGATGACAATAGGGGCATCAGTTCCTCCAGATCCTGCTCTTGCCGGGACTATTGCAGCTATATTAACTATTATTGGTAAGCAGAATATTGGCATATCGATAAGCATTGCTATTCCAGTAGCAGTTGCTGGGCAGATACTTCAAATAGTACAAAAGAGTACAATAGATGTAATAATAATGCATTGGGCAGATAAATTTGCAGAAAAAGGTAATACAGCTGGAATAACTGCAATGCATTTTTTAACAGGAATTCCAAGTGCTTTAAGGGTAGCGGTTCCTTCTTTGATGGTTGCATATTTTGCAAATGTATCCTATGTTCAGATAATGCTTAATAAAATACCAAAGCCTATTACTTCAGGATTGCAGGTTGCTTCGGGTTTTTTAGTAGTTGTTGGATATGCGATGATTATGCAGCTTTTAAATATAAAAGAGTTATTACCTTTTTTCTTTATTGGTTTTTTGGCAACAACGTTTTCAAATATAACTCTTGTTGGTTTGGCGGTTTTAGGAGGAAGTTTAGCGGCAATATATTATTTCTACTTTATTAAAGATGATAATAGAAATACGGGAAGAAGCAGAAGAGTAAAGACAGCTGATTTAAATAGCGATGCTGTTAATGTTGAGAATGAACTGAATGAAAAAAACGAATCAATTAAACTGAATCGTAAAGATCTTATGAAAGTATTTTGGAGAATGCAATTTTATCAGCTTTCGTGGAATTATGAGAGAATGCAGAATTTGTGTTATTGCTACAGCCTGATACCTGTTTTAAAAAAATTATATAAAACAAAAGAAGACTTATCAAAAGCCCTTAAAAGGCATATGGAATATTTTAATACACACCAATTTACAGTACCTGTAGTATTAGGAGTAAATGCAGCTATGGAAGAAGCAAGGGCAAATAATGAAAAGATTGATAATGAAATGATAACCGGTATTAAAGTAGCTCTTATGGGTCCTTTAGCAGGCTTAGGAGATCCTATATTTTGGGGAATATTAAGACCGATGACTGCAGCAATCGGGGCTGGCATAGCCCTTGGTGGAAATATAGCAGGACCAATAATATTTTTTATAATTATTAATATTATTAGATTAATAATGAGGTATTATGGTTTGATTATATCCTATAATCAAGGAGTTAATATGATAACTTCAATAAAGGACATAATGCCTAAAATAATGAAAACAGTTACGGTACTCGCATATACAGTAATGGGAGGCCTTGTTGCAAAATGGACAGTAATTAATGTACCAGTTAGATTATACTCTTATAGATCTAATGGAAAATTAATAACTGTAACTGTTCAGCAGCAGCTTGATGCAATAATGCCTAACATGCTTCCATTATGTTTTACGTTTTTTATATACTATCTGTTAAGAAAAAAAGTTCCTCCAGTTTTATGCATAATAGGTTTAATGATATTAGGCATTATAGGATATTCTTTTGGAATTTTAAAATAATAAAATAGTGTCATTGACAGTATTGTAATTACATATAGATTTATATATAGTGTCAAAAAAAGAAATACACTTTATATAAAAAAAGTCCTTAAAAACATGCTAAGCAGTGTTACACTGCTTGGCATGTTTTTTGCTTTATTAATAGGTGAATTTAATGACAAGGAGGTATTAAAAATGGCTCAGCCAAATATTTTATTAGCACGTATTGATAACAGGCTGGTTCATGGACAAGTTGGTGTTATATGGACCACGTCAATAGGCGCAAATCTAATCGTAGTAGTTGATGATGATGTTTCAAAGGATCCATTGCAGCAGCAGCTTATGTCTGTTACAGCTGAATCATCTGGTGTAGGAATTAGATTTTTTACTGTAGAGCATACAATCAATGTAATTCACAAAGCTTCACCATCTCAAAAGATATTTATTGTATGTAAGACACCGGAAATAATTAGAAAATTAATTGATGGTGGGGTGCCAATTAAAGAAGTAAATGTAGGTAACATGCACTTTTCTCATGGAAAACGACAGATTAGCAAGAAGGTTTATGTAGATGATAAAGATTTAGATGATTTGTACTACATAAGTAAAAAAGGAGTTAATGTTTACATACAAGACACTCCTGATGATAAAAAAGAATTTATTAAATAAGGAGGAAAGATGTCATGCATAGTGTTACTTTAACCCAAGGTTTGCTATTAGCCCTTTTAGCAATTATAGTTGGTATTGACTTTTGGCTTGAGGCACTATTTTTATTCAGACCTATAATAGTAGGTACTTTATCAGGACTTATTCTTGGAGATTTACAAACGGGATTAATTGCTGGAGGATTAACAGAATTAGCTTTTGCAGGATTGACTCCAGCTGGTGGAACACAGCCTCCAAACCCAATATTAGCAGGACTTATGACAACGGTTATAGCATTTACAACAGGAACAGATCCAAAAACAGCAATAGGTTTAGCATTACCTTTCAGCTTTTTAATGCAGTATATCATTTTATTCTATTATTCAAGCTTTTCTTTCTTTATGGCAAAGGCTGACAAATATGCAGAAGAAGCTGATACTAAGTCTTTAATAAAATTAAACATTTTAACAACATCTATTGTAGCAATAACCTATGGTATAGTTGTATTTTTATGTGTTTATGTTGCACAGGATTTAATGAAAGCTTTAGTTGCTGCAATGCCAGCATGGCTTGCACATGGATTTGAAATAGCAGGAGGAATTTTACCTGCAGTTGGTTTTGGAATGCTTCTAAAGGTTATGATGAAAGCTCAGTATGTACCATATTTAATGATAGGATTCTTTATTGCATCGTTTATTCCATTTTCAAACTTACTTCCAGTTGCTGTTATTGGAGCAGCGTTAGCTATTTATGAGTATTTCAATTCTAAAGATAAAATTGTAAAAGGCGAAGCAGCAATGGTGAAAGGAGATGATTACAGTGAAGGAATATAATAAAGTTTTAACTAAAAAAGATATTACAAGGTTAGGTCTTTTGTCATCATTTTTACAGGCAAGCTTTAATTATGAGAGAATGCAGGCAGGCGGTTTTACTGCGGCACAGCTGCCATTTTTAAAGAAAATATATAAGGATGATAAAAAAGGATTATCAGAAGCTATGACTGATAATTTGGAATTTATTAATACCCATCCTAATTTTGTTGGATTTTTAATGGGACTGCTTTTATCATTAGAGGAAAGCCATGAAGACAGAGGAATAATAAAAGGTTTAAAAGTAGCTTTATTTGGACCTTTAGCAGGTATAGGAGATGCAATATTCTGGTTTACTATTTTACCAATAGTTGCAGGAATAAGCTCATCCTTTGCTATGCAGGGGAATGTTTTAGGACCAATTTTATTCTTTACTGTGTACTTAACTATATTTTTACTACGTATTGTATGGACTCACCTTGGTTACAATTTAGGAACGAAAGCTATAGATATAATTAAAACTAATTCCCAGATGATATCAAAAGCTGCTTCAATATTAGGCATAACAGTTATTGGAGGACTGATTGCATCATATGTACACATTAACGTTTTAAGCACTATAGCAATAAATGCTGACCATGCAGTATCACTACAGAAAGATTTCTTTGATAAGATTTTCCCTAATCTTTTACCTCTTGGATATACGCTTCTTATGTTCTATTTATTGAAAAAGAAAAAAGTCAGCCCTGTAGTTTTAATATTTATGACATTTATTTTAGCAATATTATTATCATTTATTGGTGTTCTATAATATGAGGAAAATAATCATATTAACTGGACATGGTAACTTTGCAACAGGGCTAAAAAGTTCAGTAAACTTAATATCTGGGGTAAATAATGATTTGTTTGCTGTTGATTTTACTGTGGAAGATTCTGATATAACGTTAAAAGACAAAATAAAAAAAATATTAGATGAAAATACTGATTCACAAGTATTATTTGTATGTGATATTGCTGGAGGAACACCCTTTAAAGTTGCAGCGGAGATTTCTAATTATAACGATAATTTTGAAGTCACAGCAGGATGCAACATTAGTTCTTTATTAGAAGTTCTCTTCCAAAAAGATATGCTTACTATTTCTGAATTGGCTGAACATATAGTAAATACAAGCAAAAATTCTGTTATGAAGTTTAAGAAAGTTTCTAATGGACAAACCATAATTGTTAAGGAAACAGAGGAGGGAATTTAACTTAAAAATCAATAAAAGCAGAGTTGATTTTTATTTATAGTTGGCTCTGCTTTTATTGATTATATTTAATAGGTGGTGATTTGGTGCATAAAAAAGAATGTGTACTCTTTGATGTTGACGGGACGTTAATAGATACAGAAGAGGCAACTATTGAAGCATTAAGGTTAACTATGAAAAATCTTTACAATATAGAATATAGTAAAGAAGAATTATATTTTGCTATGGGTATACCAGGCAAATGTGCTTTAGAGAAGCTTAATATTAAAAATATTGATTATACTCTTAAAGTTTGGGGAGAGCTTATTCAAAAATTTTCATATAAAACGAAGTTATACCCTCAAATTGAAGAACTTCTTGATATCTTGAAAAGTAAAGGTATAAAACTTGGGATTGTAACTTCAAGATATGATTTTGAGGTAGAAATGGATATGGTATTAAGAAAAATTATTCATTATTTTGATGTTGTTGTTACTTATGATGAAAGTCTTAAACCTAAACCATATCCTGATCAGATATTGAAAGCAATAAAAGAGTTTAATATAAATTCAAATGATGCGGTTTATATTGGAGATACGATTTACGACTATGGATGTGCTAAAAATGGAGATGTAGATTTTATATTAGCTAATTGGGGAGAGATAGATAGAAAAAGCAACTTTGAATACGGCAATTTTAATATATGTAATAAACCTTTTGAAATATTAAATTATGTTATTGGAGGTTAAATAAATGGCATTAGTAAATACAGATAAAATGCTGCACCAAGCGAAAATTAATGGATATGCAGTTGGTGCGTTTAATATTCATAATTTAGAAACTCTAAAAGCTGTTGTAAAGTCAGCCTCTGAAATGAACTCGCCGGTTATTTTACAGACAACTCCAGGTACAATAAAGCATGCTGGAGAAGATTATATTGCTTCGATTGCAAGGACTGCATCTGAAAAATATAATATTCCTATTGCTCTTCATTTAGACCATGGGAATTCTTTTGAGATTGCTGTAAGGTGTATTAGAGCCGGATATACTTCGGTTATGATTGATGCTTCGATGATGGACTATGAAAAAAATGTTGATACTACAAGAAAAGTGGTTGAAATCGCACATGCTGTTGGAGTTAGTGTAGAGGCAGAACTTGGAAGTATAGTAGGGGTTGAGGATGATTTATTCTTAAATGATGATAAAAAATCATATACTGATCCTGATACTGCAGCAGATTTTGTAAAAAGAACAGGAATTGATTCCTTGGCAATAGCAATTGGTACAGCCCATGGACTATATAAAGGAGAAGTAAGACTCGATTTTGAAAGGTTAAAAGAAATAAGGAGATTAATAGATATTCCATTAGTACTACATGGAGCATCCGGCGTTCCTGATGATTTAGTTAGGAAGGCTATAAGCTTAGGTATAAATAAAATAAATATTGCAACTGAATTAAAGATTCCCTTTGCAAATTCAATAAAAGAAGTATTTAAAGAAAATCCTGACGAAAGCGATCCAAGAAAATATCTTTCAACTGGTGAAAAGAGTATTGAAGAAGTAGTAAAAGAAAAAATTAAGCTCTTTGGGTGCTATGATAGAGCATAAAAAATATTAATATAAACAGGAGGAATAAATATGTTACTTGGGTATAATGTGGAAGAATTAAAAAATAAAAAGGCATATTCGACAGCAAAAGAAATAGAACAGCAGCCACGTGTGTGGAGAGAACTTTATAATATTCTTTTAAATCAAAAATTAGAGATAAGCAATTTTTTAAATCCAATTCTTAAAAGAGAGGGAATAAGGATTATAATAACCGGTGCTGGTACTTCTGCATTTGTTGGTAATTGCAGTGAAGGATATTTAAGAAGAAATTTAAAGTTAGATATAGAAGCAATTGATACAACTGATATTGTTGCTTCACCTGAGAATTTCTTTTATAAAGATAAGCCAACTCTTTTAATATCTCACGGAAGATCTGGTGACAGCCCAGAAAGTTTAGCAACGATTGAACTTGCTGAAAAAATAATAGATGAGATTTATTTCTTAAACATTACATGTAATAAAAATGGCAGTATGGCAAAAGGAACAATGGGAAAGAAAAACTGTTTAAATATTTTTATGCCTGAAGAATCAAATGATGATGGATTCGCAATGACAAGCAGTTTTACATGTATGCTTTTGACTGATTTAATGCTTCCATTTATTAATGAGATTGAAAACAAGAAAGAATTGTTTGATATTCTATCAAGTGAAGCAGAAAGAATAATAAACGAAGATGCGGAAATTATAGAAAAAATATCAAGAAATAAGTATGATAGACTTATATATCTTGGAAGTGGCGGACTAAAAGGATGTGCTATGGAATCAGCTTTAAAATCTTTAGAGCTTACACATGGAGTTGTAAATACAAATTCAAATACACCTTTAGGTTTCAGGCACGGACCAAAATCAGTTATCAACGATTCAACACTATTAGGTTTGTTTATTTCAAACAATTCATACACACAAAGATATGATTTGGATTTACTGAATGAGATTGCAAATGAGCCTGGAGATAGAAAAATAATGCTATTTTTACCTGAAGAAATGAATGTTAACGGTGCAGATTATATTTTCGGCTTAAAACAAGACTTTAGCAAAATAGATGAAGCCTTTTTAGTCCCTCTATATATTATTTATGCACAGATGTTAGGGTTATTTAAATCATTAAACCTTGGAATAACTCCTGATAATCCTAATCCAGAAGGATATGTAAATAGGGTAGTTAAAGGAGTTATAATATATGATTATTGCAAATAAATCTCAAAAATTTAAAAAATAAATTAAATTATTAAAAAATATGAGCCATGTAGCATTTAATATAAGTTCATGGCTCTTTTTAATTATCTTTGGTATGAATGATAACTTGTTGATAAATTAGAATTTTAGATTTATAGAATTAGTCACATATTATAATAAATAGTACATAAAATCATTCGATTGATATAGCCATTGAATGAATAAACCATGAATGTTGATTTGGAAGATTATAACTATATCATAATGATAGAAAACTTATTATTAATAGGTGGGGGTGTATTTATGTTAAAATGTAAAAACTGTTGATTTAATTTGGAAGAAGGTGATATATTTTGCCCAAATTGTGGTTTTAAACAACAGGAGGATGATTTTAAAGATTTTTCATCAAATGAGGTGGCTTTAAAGGTCAACAACCAACTGGATTTTCAAGAGATTATTAATGTAATAATCAAATGTTTTTAAAGCCAATTGATGGAGCAAAAAAGTTTATTGAGCAAGAAAATAAACAAGCATCTATATTACTGGCGAAAGTTATTTGTTTAATTCAGGGTTTACTTGGTATATGAAAAACAAATCAAATAATTAATAACGTTAACAAAACAGTTATTGATTTTGCAAAATCTATTAATAGTTTTATGTCCCTTTTTAATGAAGGTTATTTGAGTGATATAAATGATTTAATGGATTTTACCCAGGTAATTGAAAGAATAAAATCTTTAATACAATTACCTTATGGTAGAATATTCTTACAAAATACATTTATAATGTTTGCAATTATATTGGTTGTATTTATGTGAATATTAATATTTTCAAATATTTTATCAAAAGAAAAAAACGATGTATTAGTAATATTTAAAATTTCTGTTTTAAGTATATTGACTTTTGTTTATTTTGAGATAATTTCTATAATTGCATCATATTTATCATTTTATTTAGGTATTATAATGTTCCTATTTGGAATATTTACTGCAATAATCAGTTTAAGCAAGCTTATTAATATTCATCTAATCAACAATGAAAATCATTCTATTTTTATTGTGGCTTTTATTGCAATAATTGCTTTGATTGTATTAACTACTATAACAGCTAAATACATGAAATCAAATTTTATATGGCTTATAAATCATATTAAAAGTATTTCAAATATGATTGGTTTTTAATGGGGAGGTTATAACATGAAGTTTTGTCCCAAGTGTGGTTCTAACATAAATGAGAATCAAAAATTCTGTGCAAAATGTGGATATAATTTAAATAGGGATTTAAAAAATGAGCAATGCAATATACAAAATAGTGATGTAGTTAAGCATAAAATTTTTAATGATGATTTAAAAGGGAAGAAAATTAATTATAAAATAATGCCAAAGAATATGAGATATGGAATAATTGCTTCAGTAGTTATTGTTATACTTGCTTCAATATTTTTTGTATTATGAAAAATTCAATCAAATCCAACTAAAATAGTTGAAAGTTTTGAGCAAGCAATAAAAACTGGAGATAATAAAAAATTTAGTAAAGTATTTATATGTTAGTGACAAAAATTTAAAACTAGATGATAAGAGCGTTGAACCACTAACAAAATATTTAAAAGATAATTCTTTTTACACAAAGGATCTTATTGAAAACTTAACAAAACAAGCATATCTTTTATGTACAAATAGTGCTTTGTATAATATTGCACAGAATAATTCTTTTGGATATTAACTATAAGAAAGGTAGGGAGTAAATTTCTTTTCTTTACGAACTATAAAATAGCTGTAAATCCTGTATACATAAATATTAATACAAAGGTAAAGGATGTAGAGTTTTAAATAGATGGCAATGAAATTGGCAAAAGTGATACTGATAATTTTGAAAAACAATTTGGTCCTTTTTTACCTGGAATACATAAAATTACTGCAACCTATAAGGGTAAATATGCAAATCTTAATGAAAGTTATGATGTAAATACAATAGATTCAAATGAAACAGATGAAAAGGGTAGAATAACAGCATATCTGCTTAATAATGTTAAATATTTGAATTTTGATAGTGATTTTCTGGATGCAGAAATATATGTAAATAATCAAGCAACTGGTGTTAAGGTTCAAGATGTAAAGATGTTTGGACTATTTAATGTAAGTACAAAGGTTTATGCTAAAACCAATAAAAATGGTAAAGACTTAGTTAGTGATGAATATGCAGTGGATGATTCTGAAAATACAGAAGTATATTTGGACTTTGAAAATGCTATTTATCAGATAGAAAGAATGGAAGAAACTATAAGAGAATTAGTAGAAGGCTATGCAGAGGTACTATGTACTGCTGTTAATTACAATGACTTTTCATATTTAGAATCATATTTATATCCTGGCAGCTCAATATATGAAATGCAAAAAACTTATGTGCATAATACTTATAGTAAAGGTATTAGGGAATACATCATGTCCCTTGATATTTTATCATATAATATGAGCCTGGATAATAAAACAGGTACTGTAACTACTGAGGAAAGATATAAGATATATAATGCAGACAATGAAGAAAGTATAAAAATATTTAAATATACTTATACTTTTAGGTTTAATGAACTTAATCAAAGATATCAAATAGAAAGTATAAATCAAGCTAATTAATGAAAGCTTCGTATTAAAAGGCATGTAGGCAATTTATTTAAATGCCCTCCTTTGCTTGTTTTAATAAAATTAAAAATCTTTAAAATTAAAAAAATAAAATTTTCTATCTTTTATGGTTAACAGGAATAACAATATTATGATAACCGATGTGTGCAGAATTATTCATATTCCTTTAATTGTACCGCTTTAACCTTATGGCATAATCTTGACGGTTCTATAACAATACACAGAACAGGAGAATATTCTGTTGATTATCAGTTAACAAAACTTGAGGATGTTGCAGGTAAAACGAAACAAATGCCTGATGAATTTATAAATAGTGAAGATAATAACGTAACAGAGGCCTTTAGGCATTACGTTCTTCCTCTTTTAGGTTCTGGCATACCTTCAGCTCATAGATTAAGAACACCTAAAGTTCCAAAGATTTTAAGGAAGGAATAAAAGTTAAGGTTATCTGGCTATGGAAAGATTTTTATTGCCAGATAACCTTTTATAATTGTAAATAATTTTTTATTGTTTTTTATTGTTTTAATGAAATATAATTATATATAATATAAAATACAAAATAGTTCAATTATTATAAATATTTGTTGTGTTTAATAACAAATATAAAGATTGGTTGAGTATTATAAGGAGGCCCTGATATGAAATCTTTATATTTAAAATTAAAAAAAATAGTAAAATTTAAGAGCATTTTTCAAAGGTTAATTTTTTCATTTTTATCGGTAATATCAATAATAATGATGATATATACAACTGTTTTATATTATGAATATAAAATATATATATTGGAACAATCTGAAGATACTTCAAAGAAAATTCTAAATCAAGCTGAATATTATATAGGATATACTTTAAATTGGGCAAAATCTTATGTGTATCAGCTATATTTGGATGAAGATATATATAATCTTATGTTTAATAATAAGATATTATCATTAACAGGGGAAAATAAAATAAAACAAGCTGCATTAAGGCTTCCTTTTGTGCAATCTATATATGTTTACAATTACAATACTAATACAATATATACTTCTATCAGTAATTCATCAAAGTATGATGAGTTCTATGATAAAGAGATAATTGATATCATAAAAAATAGTAATGAAACGATGAGTACGAGATTTATTCCCAGGAAAATTAATATAAATATAGGTAAGCAGAAATATTATAAAGATGTTTTGTCGGTTCTTTTAACAAATATAAAGTCTACAGATAAGAAAGTACCTTATGGAGCAATAGTATTAAACGTTGATGCTAATTCTGTACAAGCATATTTTAAAGATATGTCTCAAAAAGGTTATAATCTTTTTGCAATAGATAAAAATGGAGTTGTTATTTTTGATTCAAATCCAGAATTATTTTTAAAGAATATTTCATCCAAGGACTATATACAAAAAATATTAAATTCAAAAAAAGAAAGTGGAAGCTTTCTTTGTAAAATTGATGGTATACCTTATATAGTAACTTATAAAACAAGTCACAATTTAGAATTGAAGATGATAAATATAGTACCTTATGAAGCGTTAATGGGTATTATTTATAAGATGATGCATTTTATGATAAATATTTTTATTATTCTATTTCTTTTAGGACTAATTCTTTCTTTCTTCTATTCTGAAAAGATATATTTACCTATTGCAAAGATATTAAAAACTTTAAAAAATTATTATGCAGAGGATGATGAATTCGATTTAAAAGAACAAGACACAACAGATATAGAATATATGTCAAAAGCAGTTGATGAAATTATTAGAAGATATGAAACATCGGGAAAACTATCAGAAGCAGATGCAAATTTTATTAAAAGACAATTAATAATAAATTTATTATTAAATATAAAGACAGGAACAGAAGATATAAAAAATAAACTGATAGAACTTGGTTCAAATCTTAATTTTGATAATACTTATGTTATACTTTTTAAAATTGATAAATATAAAGAATTAATAAAACAAAATGATTTACAATATCCAATATCCGATTTAGAAGGAAAACTTCGTTTAGTTGTTGATGATATATTTTCAAGATGCTTTAAAAATGAAATTGTAATTATAAATGATAATGAGCTATGTGTCATTGTTGATTTTGAAGAAGATAATCATAATGCATCTATGGATAAAATTATAAAAGCTATTAAAAGCGTACAAGAAATATTGTATAAGAATAACATTTCAGTATCGGCTTCAATTGGTAAGGTTTCTCATGGTATAGAAGATATATCTATGTCTTATAGTACAGCACAGCATTATATTAATTACAGGTTTAAATATGGTTTAAAGTCTATTCTATATAATGAAAAAATAACTGCTGATATTACTGCTGAGTATAAATATAATGAAGACATGGAACAGGCAATATTTAAATGTATTAGATCGGGAAATATTGATGAAACAGAAAAAGAGCTGGATAAGATATTTAGCCATTTTATGTCATTTTCCTATAGTGATATGATAATTGCTATAACTCAACTTGTAATTAATATTATCAGAGTTATTAATAATATGTTAAGAATGAATAAAGAAAGCGTATATATAAATATTGGTGACTTTATGAATAATATGAGCAGTTATGAAACTATTGATGACATAAAAAGTTATATAATGGGATTAACGGAATATATATCTCAAAAAATGAAAGATAAAAAGAGCAATAAAAAGAATGATGTTGTGGAAAAAGTAAAAAATTATATATATTTAAATTATGAAAATCCGTTATTATCTCTTGAAGTTATTGCGGAAAAAATGAAATTATCATCAAGTTATTTAAGGGTACTCTTTAAAGAAATTGAAGGCAAGTCTTTATCTACATTTATTAATGAAGTGAGATTTGAAAATGCTAGAAAACTTCTTGAAACAACAAACCTTTCTGTTATTGAAATAGCAGAAAAAGTAGGTTTTACAAACTCTAATTACTTTTATACAGCATTTAAGAAGTTTTATGGTATTTCGCCTAATCAATATAGAAATAGTATAGGAGATTAAAATATAATAATCCGGCTAATGCTTGAATATTAGCCGGATTAAAATTTAGACAAGAAAAGATTAATAATTAAAATTACAAAAAAACTTCAAAAATTAACTAAATAATCAATTTTTAAAGTTTTTATAAAGCAAAAAATAAACATTTATTTTATCTTTAAACTGTTAATCGATTTTTTTTGAATGTATCATTAATGCATACACTAAAAATTAAAAGGAAGGTGGTAGATTAAAAAATTTCAATTTTACACATTTAAATATTATTATTAATACATAATATTGAGGGGGATTTAAAAATGAAAAAAATTAAAAAATTATTAAGCATTTTTGTTATTTTAATTATGACAGTTATTGTTTTTTCAGGATGTGGCCAGAAAGAAGCTCAACAGAATAATAATACTTCTAATAATAATGAAGCAAAAAAAATAAAAATAGCTGTTGTTTTAAAGGCGTTAAACAGTGATTACTGGAAAATAGTACAAGCAGGTGCTATGGATGCAGCAAAGCAACTTGGAGTTGATGTTGAAGTTCTAGGTCCTAATGCAGAAACAGATATTGCAGGTCAAACATCGATAATGGAAGATCAGATAGTTAAAAAGGTTTCAGCTCTTGTAGTTGCTCCATCACAGCCAAGTGCAGCTATAGCTACATTTGATAAGGCTGCAGAAGCTAATATTCCAGTAATATTAATAGATACAGATGCTAAATGGGACAAGAAATGTTCATTTGTAGGGACAGGGAACTATGCAGGTGGTGAAGTTGGTGGAAAGTTTATTGCAAGTAAATTACAAAAGGGAGACAAAGTTGTAATTATTAGAGGAGCTTTAGGTGATACTACGCATGATGAACGTGTAAATGGTGCCAAAAAGGCTATGGAAGATGCTGGCCTTCAAATCGTAGCAGTACAGCCAGCAAACAGCGATAGAAATATGGGTATGTCAGTAATGGAAAACTTACTCCAGACATATCCAGATGTTAAAGCTGTATTCTGCTCAAATGATGAAATGGCACTTGGTGCACAAAGAGCAATTATGCAGGCAGGAAAAAAGGGAATTATAACAGTTGGTTTCGATGGATCACCAGATGCATTAAAGTCAATAAAAGCAGGAGAGCTTACAGGTTCAGTAGCTCAGAGCCCATATAATATAGGTAAGTTTGGTGTTGAAGCAGCAGTAAAAGTTGTAAAAGGAGAGAAGATTGATACAAGGATTGATACAGGAACATCTATGATTACTGCAGAAAATGTTGATCAAGCACAGGCCGATCTTGATAAAATTTTAGGTAAAAAATAAGAAAAAATAAGTCTATATATTAATTTTGTGATTGAAGTTGAATCTTACATTAAAAAAGATTCAGCTTCAGTCACAATATAAAGATGAGGTGACAAAAAGAATGAAGCCATTTTTAGAACTAAAAGGTATCTCTAAGGTATTTCCTGGTGTTAGAGCACTTAACAATGTTGATTTTGATATATTTCCTGGTGAAGTCCATGGATTGGTAGGGGAGAATGGAGCAGGGAAGTCTACTCTTATAAAAATATTAACTGGAGCCTATAAAAATGATGCTGGGAAAATATTTATTGAAGGTAGAGAAGTCATAATCAATGGTCCTAGAGATGCTATGGAATATGGTATAACAGCAATATATCAGGAACTCAATATTATAAAAGGTCTTACGGTTGCAGAAAATGTATTTTTGGGAAGAGAAATAAAACAAAACGGTAATAAGGGCCTCCTTGATATAAAGGAAATGAGAAGAAAATCTTATGAACTTTTAAAAGAACTTGGACAAGATATCGATACTAAACAAGATGTGGCTTCTCTTGGTATAGGACAACAACAGATGGTTGAAATTGCTAAAGCATTAAGTATAAAGACAAAGCTATTAATAATGGATGAGCCAACATCAAGTCTTACAGGAAGAGAGGTTAAAGAACTTTTAAGAACGATTAGGGAGTTAAAAAGTAAAGGAATTGCGGTTATTTATATATCGCATAGACTCGAAGAAGTCATGGAGATATGTGACAGAGTTACTGTAATGAGAGATGGTATGAAGATTACAACTCTACCAATAGAACAAGTTTCTGTTGAACAATTGATTAAGCTTATGGTAGGTAGAAGCTTAGAACAACAATTCCCAAAGATAAAGGTAAAGATAGGTGAAGAGGCTCTTAGAGTTGAAAATTTGACAAGAAAAGGAATATTTAAGGATGTAAGTTTTAATGTTAGAAAAGGTGAAATAGTAGGAATAGCTGGACTTGTTGGAGCAGGAAGGACTGAAGTTGCAAGGGCAATTTTTGGAGCGGATGAGATAGATTCAGGTGAAATTTACATTGAAAATAAAAAAGTTAATATAAAATCTCCAAGAGATGCAATGAATTTTGGCATAGCATTTTTAACAGAGGATAGAAAGGGACAGGGATTAATTTTAGATAATACTATAGATTTTAATACGCATATTGCATCATACGATAAAACATCAAAAGGGATGCTACTAAATTTAAAGTATCTTAAAGAAATCACACGTGAGAATATCAAAAAATTAAATATTAATCCACCGATTGAAAATTTTGTAACAAGGCAGTTAAGTGGTGGAAATCAACAGAAGGTAGTAATTGCAAAATGGCTTAATACAAAAGCAAAGATATACATTGTTGATGAGCCAACAAGAGGTATTGATGTTGGTGCAAAAGTTGAGGTTTACAATATTCTAAATCAACTTATACAAGAGGGGGCTGCAGTAATTATGATTTCTTCAGAATTACCAGAAATACTTGGTATGAGTGATAGAATATATGTAATGCATGAAGGGAGAATTACTGCAGAAATAGATAGGGCCCACGCTACTCAGGAAAATATAATGCTTGCAGCGACAGGAGGTAATTAAATGAGTAATATAGGATTTGAAAATATAAAAGCTGAAAGATTTCAATCTGTTGATAAAAAATCAATTAAAAATTATATTTCAAAATTTGGATCATTACTTGGACTTTTGATTTTGTGCATTATATTAACATTTGCATCCTCTCATTTCTTGACACTTAAAAACATAATGAATATTGCAAGGCAATCTGCTATTAACAGTTTAATTTCAGTTGGTATGCTTTTGACTATATTAACTGCAGGTATAGATCTTTCGGTTGGTTCAGTACTTGCTTTATCTACTTGTATTATGGGTGTATCAGTTGTTAAATGGGGTATTAATCCTATTTTTGCAATGTTTATATGTCTTATAGTAGGAGCTTTTTTGGGATTTTTAAATGGTGTTATGCTTACAAAGATGAGATTACCTCATCCTTTTATATCAACACTTGGTATGAAAAATATTGCAAGAGGGCTTGCTCTGATTATCACAGCAGCTTCACCAATATCTGGTTTCCCAAAGGCAATACAATATATAGGTGCAGGCTATATAGGTCCAGTACCAGTGAGTTTTATTCTTGTTGTTGTTATTTTTGTAATATTTTCAATATTCTTAAACAGGACAGCTCAAGGAAGATACATATATGCAGTTGGTGGTAATCTAGAGGCCTCAAAGCTTTCTGGTATAAATGTAGATAAAACTCTTATACTTGTTTATACAATCTGTGGATTTATGGCTGCTGTTGGAGGACTTGTATTGACTGGAAGAGTTAATGCAGCATTTCCACTTGCAGGTCTTGATTACGATCTTGATGCAATTGCAGCATGTATAATTGGTGGTGCTTCTTTTATGGGAGGCTCAGGAACTGTATGGGGTACATTGATAGGCGCTATGATTATGGCTGTTTTAAGAAATGGTTTAAACCTTCTTGGAGTATCAGCTGATCTTCAGACTGTTGCAATAGGTGTTGTTATAATTGGTGCTGTTTATGTAGATGTATTAAGACGTCAAGCAGAAAAGAAGGCTAAGACACAGGCTCTATAATTAACATTTTATCTGACCGTGATATTTTATACGGTCGCGGTCAGAGTTCTTTTCTAAAATATATTGCAAATATTTAAATTTTTAATGAAAATGATATAATATAAATTAATATTTAACAAAAAAATTAGGTTGGGATAAAGATGGCAGTTACAATTAAAGATATTGCAAAAATATTAAATGTATCATTTGCAACAGTTTCAAAAGCATTAAGTGACAGGGATGATATAAGTGAAGAGATGAAAGCAAAAGTAAGGAAGGTTGCAGAAGAGTTAAATTATAAACCTAACTATATTGCAAGAGGGCTTGTAAAAAATGAAACAAAAACAATTGGACTTATTATTCCAGATATTACAAATCCTTTTTATTCTGAGATTGCAATGGCAATAGAAGAAACGGTTAATAAAGAAGGCTATAGTGTTTTCCTATGTAATTCCAATTGGAAAAACAGCAGCGAAAATGATTATATAAACCTATTAATAAGTAAAAAAGTTGATGGAATAATAATTGCACCTATTGGTGAAGGAAATTTGAGGTTAGAAAGTGTAGATATTCCAATTGTAATTGTTGGAACAAAAAAAGAGTATAATAATCAAAACTATGTTGTTATTGATGATGAAAAGGGAGGATATTTAGCTGTAAAACATTTAATAAAACAAAACTGTAAGAAGATAATGTTTATTGGAGGAAAAGAAAATGTTCAGTCTAACAAACAAAGATTAGAAGGATATAAAAGGGCGTTAATTGAAAATAATTTTGAAATTGATGAAAAGTATATAAGAAATGGTGATTTTAAACAGGAAAGTGGATACCTTATAATGAAAAAAGTCTTTAATGAAGGGATAATACCAGATGGTGTTTTTGCAGGCAATGACTTACTTGCTCTTGGAGTTATGCGTGCAGCTCTAGAGTTTGGTTTAAGGATACCAGATGAGATAAAAATTGTAGGTTTTGATGATATTCCTTTTGCAAGATTGCCTGAAATATCACTAACTACAATACTACAGCCTAAATATAAGATGGGACAGTATGCAGCAAGTATGCTTTTATCTAAAATAAAGAATCCAGAGATTAAGTATGAAAATATTATATTAAAACCTAAGTTAATAAAAAGAAATACCGGATAAAATTATATTTAAATCTGAATTTATAGAATTAGTTAATTCTAATTATGATAGTATAAATATAGACTCTATAAATAACATAATATTGCTAAAAATTAGATAATTATTGAATTTTCAATAATGGGGTAATATAATATAGTTAAACTTAAACGTTTAAGTAAATAAAACTTTTAAAGAATTAATTTACTTAAATTGAGAAAAATAAATCATTAGGAGGAATAATATGGATTTAAAGTTAAGGGCTTTAAAAGTACATAAAGATAATCAAGGGAAAATAGCTCTTCATTGTAAAGTTCCAGTAAATAGTAAAGATGATATGACTTTGGCTTATACCCCTGGTGTTGCAGAACCGTGCCTTGAAATTAAAGAAAATTATGAAAAAATATACGATTATACTTCAAAAGGAAATTGGGTTGCAGTAGTTACAAATGGAACGGCAGTTCTTGGACTTGGTGATATAGGAGCAGGAGCAGGGCTACCAGTAATGGAAGGTAAAGCTGTTTTGTTTAAATCATTTGCAGGAATCGATGCTTTTCCAATATGTATTGATACAAAGGATGTAAATAAAATAGTCGAGACTGTAAAACTTATGGAACCTACCTTTGGAGGGATAAATTTAGAGGATATAAAAGCTCCAGAATGCTTTGAAATAGAAGATAAGTTGAAAGAGATTTGTAACATACCAGTATTCCATGATGATCAGCATGGTACAGCGGTTGTAACTCTTGCAGCACTTATAAATGCACTTAAAATTACAGGTAAAAGGTTTGAGGATTTAAAAGTAGTAATAAATGGAGCAGGTGCGGCTGGGACATCTATAACAAAGCTCTTAATAAAATCTGGAGTAAAGGATATTCTTATATGCGATAGAGCTGGAATAATATCAAAGAATAGAAGTAGGCTTGATTTTAATAAAAAGAAACTTGCAGAAATAACTAATAAAGATAACGTAACAGGTACTTTAAGTGATGCAATTAAAGGTGCAGATGTATTTATAGGGGTATCTGTTGCAAATGTCTTAACTACTGATATGGTAAAAACAATGAGTAAAGATGCCATAGTTTTTGCGCTGGCAAATCCGGTACCAGAAATTTATCCAGATGAGGCAAAAAAAGGAGGTGCAAGAATCATTGGGACAGGCCGTTCAGATTTTCCCAATCAAATCAACAATGTACTTGCATTTCCAGGAATATTCCGAGGAGCACTTGACGTAAGAGCTTCCCAGATAAATGAGGAAATGAAAATTGCGGCAGCTTATGCGATTGCAAGTGTAGTTGAAGATAGTGAATTAAATGAAGACTATATTCTTCCAAATGCATTTGATTTGAGAATTGCACCAAAAGTTGCAGAGGCTGTTGCAAAAGCTGCTATAGATACAAAAGTAGCAAGAGCAGAAGGTATAACCCCAGAGTGGGTAAGAAACCATACTATTGAATTATTAAAAAAATAATTTAGGAGGTTGATAAAATGGTTAAAGTTGGAGTTGTAGGTTATGGAGTTATAGGTCAAAGGCTTGCAGATGGTGTTGCACTTCAAAAGGACATGGAGCTTGTTGGTGTTGCTGATGTATCACCAACCCTTGCAATAAGAGCACTTAAAGAAAAAGGAATGCCATACAACTTTTATCTTGCAATGCCAGAGAACATTAAAATGTTTGAGGAACTTGGTATTCCTGTATCAGGAACTCTGGAAGATTTGGTTAAAAAGACTGATATTATACTTGATGCCACAAGTGCAGGTGTTGGAGCAAAAAATAAGGAACTTTATGCAAAGTACAACAGAAAGGCAATATTCCAGGGAGGAGAGAAAAACTCTGTTGCTGATGTATTCTTCCATGGATATGCAAACTATGAAAAAGGACTTGGAAAACAGTTCTTAAAACTTACATCCTGCAACACAACAGGGCTTATAAGATCAGTCGACTGCCTTGACCGTGAGTTTGGAATAGAAAAAGTTGCAATAACTATAATAAGGCGTGTAGCTGATCCTGGTGATTATCACAGAGGACTTACAAATGCTCTTCAGATAGACAAGGCCCCAAGCCATCAGGCAGTAGATTTAATGACTATAATGCCTCATATAAATGCAACAGGAATACTTGTTCATACACCTGTTACTCATGGACATATAATAACAGTAGTTGCAACACCAAAGAAAAAGATATCAAAGGAAGAGGCAATTGAGTGCTTCAAGAAACATCCAAGAATAAGAGTAGTTAGAATTGCGGACGGGTTCCTTGGAAATGCTTCACTCTTTAGATATGCAAGAGACCTTGGAAATCCAAGAGGAGATATGTATGAAATTGCACTTTGGGAAGAATCAGTTGTAAATTCAGGAGATGACATAATGTATGCAATAAACATACCTCAGGAAGCTGTAACAATTCCTGAAACAATAGACGGAATTAGAGCTGCTTTAATGATGCAGACAGATAGGATTTCAGCAACTACAGAAACAAATAAATATTTGGGGATGGGAAAATGGATGTAAAAATAACAAAAATTAGATCGATGGATGAGTTTAACTACGAAGGAAAGACAGTAATTCTAAGAATAGATGTAAATTCACCTATTGACCCTGTGACAAAAAAGATTGTGAATGAAAATAGAATAAAAAAGAGTATTCCAACAATAAAATATCTTCTGGAGAAAAAAGCAAAGGTTGCAATAATTGCACATCAGGGTGATACACTTGATTACCATAACTTAATTCCAATGGAAGAACATGCTCAAAAACTTTCAAGCCTTTTGGGGATAGAAATAAAATATATTGATGACGTATGTGGTATTGCAGCAAGAGAGGCAGTTAAAAATTTAAAGCCAGGAGAAGCAGTATTTTTGGGGAACTTAAGATATCTTTGCGAAGAGATTTCAACATTTGAGGATGTAGTAAAATTAGAGCCTTATGAGATGCTTAATACCTATCTTGTAAGAAGTCTTGCACCTCTTGCGGACTATTATGTTAATGATGCATTTGCAGCTGCACACAGAAATGCACCTTCAATGGTGGCATTTCAAGAAATTCTCCCATCAGCTGGAGGAATACTTTTAAAGAAGGAAATTGATGCTTTATGCAAGGTTATGGAAAATCCTGATAGACCAAATGTATTTGTTTTAGGAGGTCTTAAAATATCAGATGCATTTGGAATGATGAAGCAGGTTTTGGAGAATGGAAGTGCAGATAAAATACTTGCTTGTGGTGTTACAGGGCATATAATGCTTATGGCAAAAGGATATAATCTTGGAGAGAAAAATGAAAAGTTTATAAAGGATAGGTCCCTTGATGTATTTTTAAAGCCTGCAAAGGAATATATTGAAAACTTTGGAGAAAAAATAATTTATCCTGTTGACCTTGCCTTTGAAAAAGATGGTGAAAGATTTGAAATAAATATTGAAAGTCTTCCTGTCAATGAACTTTTCCTTGATATTGGGCAAAAGACAATTGAAATATTCAAAAAGGAAATAGCATCAGCAGGAACTATATTTGTAAACGGTCCGGCAGGAGTATATGAGAATAAACTTTTTGAAAATGGAACAAGAGAGATTTGGAAGGCTATTGCAAATGCTAAAGGATATTCGGTAATAGGCGGGGGAGATACAGTAAGTGCGGCTCAAAAATTCATAGATACTTCAAATATTAATTATGTATGTACAGCAGGAGGAGCGATGGTAAGGTTCTTATCTGGAGTTAAAATGCCTCTTATTGAAGCAATGAAAAAAGCATACAGCAGAGAATATAAATAAATCTTATTTTGGTATATGCTGCAGGCACTCTTTTATGCATGATTATAAATTTAAGCAGTATGTACCATAAATATGGAGGTAGAAAATGTTAAGCAGTGAAAAAATAAAGGAAATTGAAAAGTTTGCTTTAAAAATTAGAATTGAAACCATAAAAGCAATAGGGAACCTTGGATTCGGTCATATTGGAGGAGCAATGTCAATTGCGGATACTATTGCTGTATTATATGATGCTGTAATGAAATACGATCCTAAAAATCCAAAGTGGGAGGATAGAGATTATCTTATATGCTCAAAAGGACATGCAGGCCCTACAATATACTCTGCATTAGCACTAAAAGGATTTTTCCCAATTGAGGAGCTTATGACTTTAAATAAGCCAGGCACTCACCTTCCAAGCCACTGTGATAGAAACCTTACAACAGGAATAGATATGACAACAGGCTCCCTTGGACAGGGCTCATCACTTGCAGTTGGGGTAGCACTTGGAAATAGATATAGTGGCAGAAAAAATACAACTTATTTAATACTTGGCGATGGAGAAATGCAGGAAGGTCAGGTCTGGGAAGCAGTACTTTATGCTGCACATCAGAAATTAAGCAATCTTGTAGTATTTGTTGATTACAATAAAAAACAGCTTGATGGATATACTGCAGATATAAATGATCTTGGAGATTTAAAATCAAAATTCGAAGCTTTCAAATGGTTTACACAGGAAGTTGACGGCCATAATGTTTCAGAAATTTATGAAGCAGTTGAAAATGCAAAAAAGCAGAATGAAAAGCCGTCTGCAATAATACTGCATACAGTAAAAGGGAAAGGATGCAGTTTTGCTGAAAATGAACTATATAACCATCATATGACAGTAAGCAGGCAGCAGATGGAAGAAGCACTCAATGTTCTTTTAAATGAACTTGACAGGAGGTGATAGCATGAGTGTAGTATTGGCAAATAAAAGAGTTAAAGAAGATAAGGAAATGAGAAATGTATACTGCGAAACGCTTATGGAGCTTTCAGAGGAAAATAAAAAAATTGTAGTACTTGATGCAGATCTTATGAATTCAATGGGAATGACAAAATATGCGAAAAAATACCCTGGAAGGACATTTAATGTTGGTGTACAGGAAGCTAATATGGTTGGTATTGCAGCGGGACTTTCAGCAACAGGGCTTATACCTTATGCACACAGCTTTGGGCCTTTTGCAACAAGAAGATGTTTTGACCAGCTTTTCTTATCCTGTGGATATGCAAAATTAAACGTAAGAATTGTAGGAAGCGACCCTGGGGTTACTGCTGCATACAACGGAGGAACTCATATGCCTTTTGAGGATATGGGTATACTTAGAAATATTCCTAACATTACAATTTTGGAACCTGTTGATTCTGTAATGCTAAAAGATATTATAAAACAAACTTCAAATATGTACGGCCTGTTTTATATAAGGCTTTTAAGGAAAAATGCAGTAAAAATTTATGAGGACAGCTCAACATTTGAAATAGGAAAAGGAATTACTTTAAAGGATGGAAGAGACGTTACAATAATTGCAACAGGAATTATGGTTGATGATGCTTTAAAAGCTTCCGAGGAGCTTGAAAAAATGGGTATATCAGCAAGGGTTGTAAACATATTTACATTAAAACCAATAGATAGGGAACTTATAATAAAATGCGCAAAGGAAACAGGTGCAATAGTTACTGTTGAAAACCACAGTGTAATTAACGGACTTTATTCTGCAGTCTCTGAGGTTATAGCAGGAAGTACTTTAGTCCCAGTTGATAAGGTAGGAGTTATGGATGAATTCGGAGAAGTTGGACCTGTTGATTATTTAAAGTTAAGGTTTAAGCTTACTCCTGAATCAATTGTTGAAAAAGTTAAAAAAGTGCTTGAAAGAAAGAACTCATAAAGAGGTGTTTTAGATGATTAAAATTTGTCAAGATAAACCCTTTGAATATGGATATAATGCTATAACCGTAATGGGAGAAAAAGAACATGATACAATGATGGATTTTGGGATTTTAAGGCTAAAAAAAGAACATAAGGAAATATTTTTTAGTGAAAATAAGGAAAGAGCCTTTCTTCTGATAAAGGGGGAAGTAGCACTTGAGTGGAACGGATGCAAAAGAATAATAAAAAGAGAATCATGTTTTGACTATAACCCTTGGGTACTTCATGTCCCAAAGTGTACTGAAGTTAAAATTACTGGAATATCTGATGATTCTGAGATTAATATAACAAGTACAACCAATGATAGAAATTTTGATGCAAGACTTTATTCACCAGATGAATGTGCAAGCGAAGAGAGAGGAAAAGGGACGCTTAATGAATGTTCGACAAGAATAGTAAGAACAGTATTTGATTATTCAAATGCAGACTATTCAAATCTTGTACTTGGAGAAGTTATAGATTTTCCAGGGAAATGGTCAAGCTATCCTCCACATCATCATCCTCAGCCTGAAATATATTTTTATAAATTCTATCCTGAAAACGGATATGGATTTTCACAGCTTGGTGATAACGTAGAAAAGGTAAAAAACAACTACACTATAAAGATTCTTGATGATGTAAGTCATCCTCAAGTTACTGCACCTGGATATGCAATGTATTATATATGGGTTATAAGGCATATTGACGGAAATCCGTACAAGAGTCCTCAGTATCCAATATTTGAAAGTGAGCATCTTTGGGTAAATGATAAAAATGCAAAGATTTGGCCGGAAAAATAATTAAAAGGGGTGAGAAAATTGAAGACGATAAGACTTACAATGGGTCAGGCACTTTTAAAGTTTCTTGATAATCAGTATGTAGAATTTGATGGAGTTCAAAAGAAATTCGTAAAGGGAATTTTCACAATTTTCGGTCATGGATGTGTTGTCGGATTTGGCGAAGCTCTTGAGAGCTATAAAGGAGATATTGTTGTTTATCAAGGGAAAAATGAACAGGGAATGGCACATGCTGCTATAGGATATGCAAAGCAGAAAAACAGAAGAGAAATAATAGCATGTACATCTTCAATTGGACCTGGCGCATTAAACATGGTTACTGCTGCAGGAACTGCAACGGTAAACAGAATACCGCTTTTATTATTTCCCGGCGATACATTTGCTTGTAGACAGCCGGATCCAGTTCTTCAGCAAGTTGAGCATCCTCTTAGTTATTCAATTACTGCAAATGATGCATTTAAGGCCGTATCAAGGTACTGGGACAGGATTGAAAGACCAGAGCAGCTAATGAGTGCTATGATTAATGCAATGAGAGTATTAACTGATCCTGCAGATACAGGTGCTGTAACTATATGCATCCCTCAAGATGTTCAGGGAGAGGCTTATGACTATCCTGTTGAGTTCTTTGAAAAAAGAATTCACATTATATCAAGAAGAGAACCATCAAAAGCTGAAATTGAAAGAGCAGTAGCAAAAATTAAAAATAAGAAAAAGCCATTAATAATATGTGGTGGAGGCGTTGTTTATTCTGAAGCTGCAGATGTACTTGTAAAGTTTGCTGAAAGGTTTAATATACCATTTGGTGAAACACAGGCTGGTAAAGGTGCTGTATCATGGAAACACAAATTAAATCTTGGAGGAATCGGGGTTACCGGAGGACTTGCAGCAAACAGGATAGCAATGGATGCAGACCTTGTAATTGCAGTTGGAAGCAGGCTTTCAGATTTCACAACCTCATCAAAATGGCTCTTTAAAAATCCTGATGTTGAAGTTGTTTCAATAAATGTGAACTCCTTTGATGCATACAAAATGAATGCATGTTCTATAATTTCAGATGCAAAGGCAGGACTTGAAGCACTTTATAAAGCACTTGATGAGGTAGGATATATGTCTTCGTATAAAGAAGAAATAGAAAAAGCAAAGAAAGAGTGGGAAGAAGAAGTAGACAGGCTATTTAAGGCTGATAGTGAAAATGGTCTTTCACAGACAAGAGTTCTTGGGGAACTTGACAAGCTAATTGATAAGAATGATATAATTGTCGGTTCATCAGGAAGCCTTCCGGGAGATCTACAAAGGGTATGGAGACCTGAAAAACCCAAGACATATCACATGGAATACGGTTTTTCATGTATGGGTTATGAAGTATGCGCTGCACTTGGTGTTAAAATTGCAGAACCTGATAAAGAAGTATACTCTATGGTTGGAGACGGAAGCTATTTGATGCTCCATTCAGAGCTTGTAACAAGCATTCAGGAAGGTAAAAAGATTAATGTACTTCTTTTTGACAACTCAGGTTTTGGATGTATAGAAAACCTGCAGAACTCTCAAGGAATACCAACTTTTGCAACACAGTTTAAGTTCCGTGATGAAAAAACTGGAAGATTAACTGGGCAGTCAATACCAATAAGCTATGCTGAAGTAGCAAAAGGATACGGATGTAAAACATATACCGTTACAAATATTGAAGAATTAAGAGAAGCAATAAAATGTGCAAGGAAAGATAATGTTTCAACACTAATTGATATAAAGGTTGCTCCAAAGACTATGACTGGAGGATATGAGTCATGGTGGCGTGTAGGTGTACCTGAGGTATCAGAAAACCAATCCGTAAGAGAAGCATACCAAAAAATGTCCGAAGAAATTAAAAAGACAAAGAAATTTTAAAATGGGGGATATATTATGTTTGATAAAAGTAAAGTAAAGCTTGGAATTGCTCCAATAGCATGGACAAATGATGACATGCCAGAGCTTGGAAGCCAAAATACATTTGAGCAGTGCATAAGCGAGATGGCTCTTGCAGGATTCATAGGAAGCGAAGTTGGAAATAAGTATCCAAAAGATACAAAAGTTCTTAAAAAAGCTTTAAATTTAAGGGGAATATCTATTGCAAGTGCATGGTTCAGTGCTTTTTTAACAACAAAACCTTTTGAAGAGACAAAAGAAGCTTTTATAAAGCATAGGGATTTTCTACATGAAATGGGTGCAAAGGTTATAGTTGTTGCAGAGCAGGGCCACAGCATACAGGGAATGATGGATGTCCCAGTGTTTGATAAAAAACCTATTTTTACTGAAGAAGAATGGGAAAAACTTGCAAGAGGCCTTGAAGAATTAGGAAAGCTTGCACTTGAGAAAGATATGAAGATAGTATATCACCACCACATGGGAACAGGAGTTCAGACAACAGAAGAAATTGAAAAGCTGATGAGCATGACTGATGAAGACCTTGTATATCTATTGTTTGATACAGGACATTTAACTTTCTCGGGAGAAAATCCAGAAGAAATACTTAAAAAGTATGTTAAAAGAATTAAACATGTTCATCTAAAAGATATAAGAGAAGGTGTATTAAAAAAGGTAAAAGAAGAAAAATTGAGTTTTCTTCAGGCAGTAAAAGAGGGTGTATTTACTGTTCCGGGAGATGGAATGATTAATTTTGAACCATTATTTAAAATACTTGAAGAAAATAATTATGAAGGTTGGTTTATAGTTGAAGCAGAACAAGACCCAGCAAAGGCAAATCCTCTTGAATATGCTATAAAGGCAAGAAAATATATTAGAGAAAAAACAGGACTTTAGGAGGGTAATTATGGAAAAGAAATTAAAAGTTGGTATTATTGGTGCAGGAAGAATAGGCAAAATTCATGCTGAAAATATTGTAAAAAAGTTTGGATATGTTGAAGTTAAAGCTATTGCTGATGTATATGCGGATAAAATTAAAGATTTTGCGCAAAGTCTTGGTATTAAGAATGTATATGATGATTATAAAAAAATAATAGATGATCCTGAAATAGATGCAGTTGTTATATGTTCATCAACAAATACTCACTCACAAATAAGTATAGAAGCTGCAAATGCTGGGAAACACATATTTTGTGAAAAACCAATTGACTATGACCTTAGTAGAATAAATGCTGTTCTTGAAGCAGTTGAAAAGGCAGGAATAAAGTATCAGGTAGGATTTAACAGAAGATTTGATCATAACTTTAAAAAGGTTCGTGAACTTGTTAAAGATGGTAAAATTGGGGATGTTCATATTGTAAAAGTAACATCAAGAGATCCAGCACCACCTCCTATTGAATATGTTAAGGTATCTGGAGGAATGTTCCTTGATATGACAATTCATGATTTTGATATGGTAAGATATCTTACAGGAAGTGAAGTAGTTGAAGTTTATACAAATGCAGCAGTTCTTGTTGATCCAGCAATTGGAGAAGCAGGGGATGTTGATACGGCATTAATAAGTTTAAAGTTCAAAAATGGTGCAATAGGTATTATAGATAACAGCAGAAGAGCTGCTTATGGATATGACCAGAGAGTTGAAGTATTTGGTTCAAAAGGTAAAGCTGAAGCTATGAATGACACACCAACAACAGTTGTTTTAAGTACTGAAGATGCTGTTACATCAGATAAGCCAAAGTATTTCTTCCTTGAAAGATATATGGACTCCTTTGCTGATGAAATGAAAGAATTCTTTGATGCAATATTAAATGATACTCCAACACCTGTATCGGCAATTGATGGGTTAAAGCCAGTTTTAATTGGACTTGCTG
This sequence comes from Caloramator sp. E03, assembly GCF_006016075.1. Taxonomy (NCBI): domain Bacteria; kingdom Bacillati; phylum Bacillota; class Clostridia; order Eubacteriales; family Clostridiaceae; genus Caloramator; species Caloramator sp. E03. The sequence goes on from NZ_CP040093.1 coordinate 2,025,671, forward strand.
CGAAAAAATCCTTTGATGAAGGGAAACCAATTTCTATTGAAGAATAATCAAAAGTGGATGGCAGATTTAGTCTGCTGTCCATTTTTCATAAGGAGGAGATAAAATGGAATTTAATCTTGGTTTTGCAAAAACTACGATGAAGGTTAATGTTGATGAAAAAAATCTTTTGGATGTTCTTCATGCAAATGAAGTTGAGATCGGATTAACAGGTACTGATGAGGTGAAAAGGTCGATAGAAAATCCGATAAATTCAAAAAGGCTTTGCGAAATTATAAAAAAAGGTGAAAAGGTTGTAATAATCACAAGCGATATTACGAGACCTATGCCAAGTAAGGTTGTTCTTCCTTTTGTTATTGAAGAGCTTAAAAGGGGAGGAGTAGAGGATGATGATATTACGATTGTGTTTGCCCTTGGAAGCCATAGAAAGCATACAGAAGAGGAGAAAAAATATCTTGTTGGAGAGGAAATATACAAAAGAATAAAATGTGTTGATAGCGATGCAAATGACTATGTTCATTTTGGATATACAAAAAACAATACTCCAATAAATATTTTTAGGATAGTTGCAGAAGCAGATAGAAGGATATGTCTTGGCAATATAGAATATCACTATTTTGCAGGATATAGTGGGGGAGCTAAGGCTATAATGCCTGGTGTATCTACAAGAGAGGCGATTCAGGCAAATCACAGCAGGATGGTTGATGAGAATGCTTATGCAGGAAATATTGAGACAAATCCTGTAAGACAGGATATAGAAGAAACAGTAAAATTTGTACCTATTGACTTTATAGTAAATGTTGTTCTTGATGAAAAAAAGAATATTATAAAATGTGTATCAGGACATTATATTGATGCTCACAGAGAAGGATGCCGTTTTCTTGATAGCTTCTATAAAATTAAAATAAAGGAAAAGGCTGATATTGTAATTACATCTGCAGGTGGATTCCCAAAGGATATTAATCTTTATCAGGCACAAAAAGCTCTTGATAATGCAAAACATGCTGTTAAAAGGAATGGTATAATTATACTTGTAGCATCATGCAGGGAAGGACTTGGGGAACATACATTTGAGGAATGGCTTTTAAATGCAAAAAAAAGTGAGGAGCTTATTGAAAGAGTTAAAAAGGATTTTAAGCTTGGCGGACATAAAGCAGCAGCGATTGCAATGGTACTTCAAAATGCAAAAGTATTTCTTGTTTCAGAACTTGAGCCTGATTTTGTAAGAAGTATATTCCTTGAACCTTATTTTGATGTACAGTCTGCTTATGAAAATGCATTAAAGGAAATTGGAAATGATGCAAAAGTATTGATAATTCCACATGGAGGATCAATTTTGCCATGTTTGTAAAGGAATTATTATATAGAATTAAAATAAATAATTATGCAAACTATATTTAAACTTGTAAATATTTTAGATATTTCGGGAACTGAGAGTAAAAATTTAATCAAAAGTATAAGGGAGGAAAATAATAATGAATGATGAAAATAAAAAATATGAAGTTGCTATCTTTGCAGGAGGATGCTTTTGGTGTATGGTATCTCCCTTTGACATACTCGATGGTGTTATAAAAGTTGAATCAGGGTATACAGGAGGGCATCTTGAAAATCCTACCTATAAAGATGTTAAATCTCAAACTTCTGGGCACTATGAAGCAATAAGGATTATATATGATCCTGAGATAATAACATATAAGAAACTACTTGATGTTTATTGGAGGCAGATTGATCCAACAGATGATGGAGGACAATTTCATGACAGAGGGCCTTCCTATAGAACAGCAATATTTTATACCACTGAATCTCAAAGGGTTGAAGCAGAAGAATCTAAAAAGGAGCTTGAAAACTCTAAAAGGTTCGAAAAGCCAATAGTTACACAGATACTTCCTGCAAAAACCTTTTACCTTGCAGAGGAGTATCACCAAGATTTTTATAAAAAAAGTCCAGAGGAGTATAAAAAGGATAGAGGAATATCAGGAAGGGATGAGTTTATAAGAAAACATTGGGGTGAAGATTATTATAGTATTTTTTAACCTAATTAGTGATAGAAGTCACATACTTCAATAAATTAAGGTAGTTAACATGCTGGATAGATATAGAAACTGTCTATCCAGCATGTTATATTTATTTTCAATTAAATCATGTAGATATATTAATATTAAAAATAAGTTTTTTAATAAACTTATAACTATTTACCTTTTTTATATTATATAATATATGTAATGAAATATTTACTAAGAGATGTTTATTATGGAAATAATAAAATTATAAACGTCTTTAAATAGGGAGGTTATATTAATGAAAAAAATCTTAAAAATCCTATCTGCTGTTGTTTTGTCTGTACTTATTTTAAGTATACCTTGCTATGCTGCAACAGATGAAAAAACTGAACAAAAGGTAGTTAGCAGCTACATATCCCAGGCACAGGATGCAATTTTAAAGATTGAGGAGGAAAAAAAGACTGTATCCGAGGTTATAGATACAGTAAATCAGTCGGTTGTTGCAATAATTGGGCAGAATACAAAATATAGAAATGATGATCAAGTTTATTCAAAATATCCTCAAAACCTTCAGTTTGGTTCTGGAGTTGTTGTAAGCAGCGACGGAAGAATAATTACTAACAACCATGTAATTGACGGCCTTGATGATATTTATGTTGTGACTTATGATGGAAATGCTTATAAAGCAAATCTTTTATATGCAGACAAGGACATAGATTTAGCCCTTATAAAGATAAACAGAAGCAATATGAAACCTATTAAATTTGCAAGTGTAGATGATGTTGATGTTGGAGACGATGTTGTAGCAATTGGAACGCCTTTATTTTTTGGATATAGGAATAGTGCAAGCAAAGGGATAATAAGTGGACTTAACAGGCCAGTGGATGGGGTTTATATGTATCTTCAAACAGATGCAGCTGTAAATCCTGGAAACAGTGGTGGGCCTCTTGTTAATATGAAGGGTGAACTTGTAGGAATTAATACCCTTGGATATACATTTTATCAAGGCATGAATTTTTCTATTCCTGTAGATAATGTTACTTATTTTATAGATCAATATAATAAATATGGAAAGATAAAAAGGTGTTATACAGGAATAGAATTTGAGGAAAACTGGGCAGCTCTTCTTGGAATACCTACAAATCAAGGCCTCAAAGTTGCTGCTATTAAAGATGATGCAACAGTTTCAAAGAATGAAGTAAAGGAAGGAGACTTTTTGGAGAAAATAGATGATATTTCTATAAATTCAATAGCACAGTATAATGAGGCATTAAAGAAACATCTTCCAGGGGATAAGATTAAAATGACCTTTAAAAGAGAGGATAAGACCTTTGAAATTACTGTAACATTAAAGGAACTTATTAAAAAGGATAATTAAAGGAAGGTGAATAAAGTGAAAAGAATAAAAAGAATATTTACAATAGCAATTGCTGCTATTGTAATGGCTACAATAATACCGGTATATTCCTTCGCAAAAGATGATGATGGAAAGATAGACTTATACAAAGTCTTTTCAAACCAAAACGATATAATGAAAAATCAAGTAGGAAGCAGAGTATATAAATGGTCAATGTATCTTCCAGATGATGGCATAGTATATAAGTCTGACAGAGCGAACTTTTTTAATATGTCAACAAGCAGTTATAGAGCTAATATTCAGTTAATGGTGAGCAAAAACGAGGATGAATTAACATTAGAGGATATATTATATAAGATGCAAAACAGCTCAAGACAGCAAAATTACTGGATTTGGGGAGATAAGGAATACAACATGGAAATTGCAACTGATTCCTTTAACCAAAGATATATAAAAGTAGTTAAAACTGAAAAGTATTATGATTATTACCTTGTAGACAAAGCTGCAGAGGAATTTAGCGATTATATTGAAAACAGGATATATATTGCAAATAATTATATATACAATTTAACCGTTCAAATGACAGGAGAATTTTATAGAGGACATCAGGATATGTTTAATAAGCTTGTAAATTCTTTTAAAACATCTTATGACAGCAATAACCCAAATATTAAGGAACTTTCTGAATCTGTAAGTACAACAAGGGAGTTTAAGAATACAAGCTATGGATGGAAGATAACTTTAAGCCCTTACTGGAAAGTAGATGGAGTACCTAATTCAAGAAATCAAAGCTTCAGCCCTGTTTATTCAGATGAAGAGCTTAATATGATGAACTCAAAAAGTGATGAAAATAATGATGTGAAAATTAATGAAGGAATAACGGTATCTTTAATAAGCTCCAGTAGCAATAATGAAACAGCTTCAAGTTTTGCACAAAAGGAAATAGATATGGTAAAAAACAACTACAACAGCAGTACTTATGAAATACTTAAAAATGAACCTTTCAATAAAAATGGAATGGATGCTCAAAGGGTTGTTATAAGGTTTAAAACAACTACTAAAAATCCTTATGTTGTAAGCAGCCTTTATGTTGTTGGAAACGGGTACAAATATCTTGTTAATGCTACTATTAAGGATGATAAGTATAAAGATGCAAATAAGAGGAAGGACTTTGACAACATGATTGAATCCTTTACTCTTGACAGTTCACTATTAAGTAAATACCTTGGGAAGATAGTTTCAGCCGATGCCCTTATTGATTTTAACGCTACAAAGGAGCTAAAGACAAAGAAATATGATTTTAAAACAAAACTTACAAAGGGCTGGGATATTTATAATAAAAACAGTGATTATTTTGGTTTTGATTATAAATATATGTATATGCCTGAAGAATACTATTATTATGATGATAATGTAAGTAACATTGAATATGTAAGTGCCTTTGAACCTGCAAGTAATATAAGTGTAAACATGACAGCAGGACTTAATGCAAATCCAATTGATGATATAGTTTCTGATAATGTTAGTGGCTATTTAAGGGACAGCGATATTGCAATAGGAGTTGCAAAAATAAAAATACAGTCAGCAGAATACAACGGAGCACAAATATTTAAAATTTCAAAGGAATACGATATTAAGGAAATAAATGATTTTGTAAACAGCGATCCTACAAAGATTTATAATCTTGATAGAACAAGTAATATATATCAGTATATAGTAAAAATTGGTAAGGACACATTTACACAGACCGTTAAAATCCCTGTTTCAAGGACTTCAGATAAAAACATGCAAAAGATAAAAAGTATATGGGAAAGCACAACGATAAACAAGATTAACTATAGTACATTATCCTTAAACTTTATAGACAGAAAACTTTCAGAGTTTGATAAGATGAATAAATAAGAAAAGGAGCACAAGGGTGCTCCTTTTAAAATGCTATTTATGGTGATATAATACGGCTAGATGGGAGATTATAAAAGTTCTTGCACATTTTTTATTTTGGAGGATATTATGAAAACAGCTTTAATAACAGGAGCATCATCGGGAATAGGTCTTGAAATAAGTAAAACTTTAATTGAATTAGGTTTTAAAGTTTATGGATTTGGGAGAAATTTTGATGAGAATAAACTAAAGGATGATAATTTTATTCCTGTAATTTGTGATTTGATGAATACTGATAATTTGATACGAATTATAAAGGATATAAAAAGCAAGGAAGAGATATATGTTTTAGTAAATAATGCAGGGGTTGGATATTTTGGTCCTCATGAAGAGTTAAACAGCAGAAAGATACACGAGATGGTTATGGTAAATTTGGAAGTGCCTTTAATATTAACTCAGCAGCTTCTTAGAGATTTAAAGAAGAATGAGGGATATATTATAAATATTTCATCGGTTACAGCAAAAAAGATAAGCATATACGGGTGTGCCTATGCAGCTACCAAGGCAGGGCTTTCTCATTTTGCAGAAAGCTTATTTGAAGAAGTTAGAAAATATGGAGTTAAGGTTGTAACTATACATCCTGACATTACTAAAACTAACTTTTATAGGAAAGCAAATTTTAAAGAAGGAGAAACTGAAGATACATATATATATCCATCAGAAATTGCTTATGCTGTTAAAATGGTTTTGACTCAAAGGGAAGGCTTAGTATTAAATGATATTACCATAAAACCTCAAAGACACAGGATAAGCAGAAAATAGGAATCTCCAGCTAAAAAATAGGAGAGAGTTTATTTTTGAGGCTGAAGGGATATTGTTATTACGGCCTGGTAGCCCTTCATTTCGATGGTTTTACCTATATCTGTATGTAAAGCTGCTCTTTGTTCAGAAAGAGGTAAGACTATCTTCTGTTTTAGTATCCATCGGTATCTTTGCATCCTGTAAAACTCTATTCTAAAATGCTATGACTTTTTTAACTTCATCCTTGCAAAAAGCTGTAAGAACATATCCACAATCAAGTTCAGCTACTATATTATAGCTTGTAAAAATAGAAGAAAAAAAATAATGGAAATGCTTATGAATTTTTTTACTATAGAAAAACTTTCGTTATATTTATTCCTTTTGATTCAGATTATTTTATGACTCAGAGAATGAATATAGATCAATCAAACAAGTTAAATATTTTATAGTTATTTTTTTAAATGTATTATCCACATTTTAACTTAATTACTAAAAAGTATTATTTTTATCCATTTGTTGTTGAAAATTTATTGAATATTATAAATTTTTCATAATAATTCCGATAATTATATATAAAGAAATTGTTAACGTATTTGTTAGCGGAATTTTATATAGAATGGGGGATAGGTTATGAAGAAAGATTTATTTTCATCTAAAAAAACTAAATTAACTAGAAAGGAATCATTTAGATTATCTGATTTATTTAAAGCTTCTTTAAGGATTAAGCTGATTGCAGGGTTTGTTTCTATTGTTATTTTAATGGGTGCAACTGCAGCAGGTTCTTATTTTACATTAACAAGTAAGATAAAGGAACTTAACAGAATGATTGAAACTACTGTCTACATTAATCAGCTGTCTGACATATCATCTGTGGTTCCTCAGGTAGTTTATAACTACTTTATGGATAGAAAGGTTGAAAATGAGAAAAAAGCCTTTGAAGCAATAGAAAAGCTTAAAAATGAGCTTAAAGTATTAGATGGTTACATAAAAGATGATGAAGGTAGGAAGATACTTTATACTTTAGGAAAGATGCTTGAATCTTATGAAGAGCAAGTGAATAAATCCTTCAGTAGTATAAAAGAAAATAAATTCAGTGAGGCGCTTAAGGCAAATGAAGAAGTAAAAAAGATAGATGGATTTTTAAAAAATCAATTTCAAGTACTTATATCAACGGAGTTAAAAAATCAGCATACTTTAAAAAAAGAACTTGATAAAACTATTTCCTATACTGGTGGTATACTTATTGGTGCAATAATATTATTTGGTCTTATAAGCATTTTTGTAGCAATTTTTCTCTCATATAATATTACAAATGCAATTTCAAAGGTTGCAAATTCTGCAAAGAATATAGCAGATGGTAATTTAGGTGTTGAAAAAATTAATGTGAAATCAAAAGATGAGATATATGTTCTTGCTGAGGCGTTTAATAAAATGAACGAGAATTTAAGGGAACTTATTGGTGAAATAAGTAAAGAGAGTGATGAGCTTACAAGATGTGCTGAATTGTTAAAAGGAAATACAAATCAGAGCTCAAAGGTAAATGAACAAATTGCATCTTCTATGCAACAGGTTTCCGATGGTATAGAAAAACTTGATAATGAATGCCGTAATGCTGCAGAAGCAATAGAAAGGTTAAGAGATGGAGTTTCCAAGGTATATAAAGATTCAAATGGTGTTTTAAAATCCTCTGAAAATGCTTCAAAAGCAGCAAATCTTGGTAACGAAAAAATGAATGGACTTATAAATCAGATAATGGTAATTGAAAATAAAATATCATATACAAAGACAATAACGGATACTTTAAAACAAAGATCAAGCAATATAGAAAATGTTCTTGGAACCATATCAGAGGTTGCATCTCAGACAAACCTTCTTGCACTTAATGCAGCAATAGAGGCAGCCCGTGCAGGAGAGGCAGGGCGTGGTTTTGCTGTTGTGGCAGATGAAGTTAGGAAGCTTGCTGAAAGTACATTAGAGGCAGCAAAAGAGATAACTTCAATTTTAAAAGAAATTCAAAACGAAGCTGAGCAGGTTGCTGATAATATGGTTTCAGGAGTTAATGAGGTTAAATCAGGAAGGGCTTATGCTGAAGATGCTATGAAAGCCTTTGTAGATATTGTTTCAACTAATGATGATGTACATAAAAAGGTTACAGATATTAATGGACAAATGGAGGACATGGCTAAAGCAGTTGAAAAAGTAAATGAGCTTAGTAACTTAATAATTAAAACTGTAAATATTTCCTTAACTGAAACACAAGAAGTTGCAACTGCAGTGGAAGAACAGACAGCAGGTCAGGAAGAAATACTATCATCAGCAACAATGCTTTCAAATATGGCGGAAAATCTAAAAAGAATGGTGGACAGGTTTGTATTATAAAGTATAAAGGACAAAATATTATAGGTTTTAAAATTTAAAAAGCTCTGGCTTAAACCAGAGCTTAATTTTATCCGTTTTCTGTCCGTTTTAAAAAATAAAAATGGCAGGGGCAGAAGGAATCGAACCCTCAACCAACGGTTTTGGAGACCGCTACTCTACCAATTGAGCTATACCCCTGCGACAAGGTATATTATATAATATATTTCGAAAAAATGCAATACCCTTTCGTAAAGAGTTAATTGTTTGCTTTATCTATTACTTTCATAGCTTCATCAAAGAGCTCTTGAATTAGAAGTTTAAAAGTGTCTTTAGTAATTACTGTTCTTATTATTTTAGGCAGGTTGTCGTATTGGTTTACTACCCATTCAAATTTGTCTTTTCCTTCAGAGATTGCAAGCTCTTCAGCCCTTTTTTCAATATAGAGCATAAGCTCTAAGGCTATTTTTTTAGCAGCTGATTTGTTTATAAAGTAGTAAACTAATAATATTACAACTACAGATAAAATACCCCAATATCCCATATTATCGCCTCCCTAATAGACATAATATGAGATAAGTTTTTTAAAGGTTAATCATCTTAACTTAGTTCCACAAAATGGACAGTACATGAAATTTAAATCGACTTCTCTTTTGCAGTTTGGGCAAAGGTTATATGAATATTCATTGTATAAAGGTTTTAAGTCATCATCATTAAGGGGTATATCCATTCCCCTTTCAAGTTGTTCTCCTTTTTCCGGTAATATTTCAAAGGCTGAATTGCAGCATCTTGATATTAAAAAATATCTTTTACTCCATTTTATAATAGGTATAAAGAAAAAGTGAAAAAGGTTATATGTTTTTATTAGCCTATAAGAAGTTAAAGAGCCACAGCCTTTACATATAACGTTTTGAACATCTTTTATTTCTTCTTGTTTTGTTTCTATTCCAAAAATTCCAATAAAAAACATACGCATCCCTCCTTCTAATATTATATCATTTTATATGATAAAATTAAGATAAGTAAAGATTTGGAGGTACCGCTATGAAAGAGATATATTTTAATAAATTATTAGAGGAATCAAGGGAATACCTTATAGAAGAATGTATTAAAATATTAAACTCTGGGAAAAAAGTAATATACATTGCTCCTTCAAGGGAAGCTATATTTGATGTTAGAAATAGGCTTATTAAAAAATACGGTGGAATAATGAATACCTTTGTCGGAGGATTTGATGATCTTGAATGGGAGATTTCAAAAAATTATATAGATTTTTCAAGGGTTATAGATGAGTCTGCGATATTTATTATATTAGAAAATATTTGTAAAAGGTACCATGATTCTTTTATATTTTTCTCAAAGGTTTTAAATAAGGAAGGTTTTATACAGTCTGCTTATAATATTATAAAGCGATTAAAAAGATTCAATATAACTGTAAATGGTTTTAAAAATATATTAGATGAAATTAATAATAAGGAAGAAAATAAAATACTTTATAAAAAATGCTATGATATATACACTCTTTATAATTTATATCAGCAAAGTTTAAAAGAGCTTGATTATTACGATGTAGATGATATTTCTTTTATAGCAGCAGAAAGTGCTTTAAAGTACGAAGGATTTAAAGATGTTGGAATCTTTATTATAGATGGATATATATATATAGATCCAATAAACATTGAGCTTATAAAAAATATCACTGATAAAAATAATAGTATAAGGTATATCTGCAACATTCCTTTTAAAACAAAGGCCAATGAAGATTTTATAAAAAGGGAAATTATAAATAATCTTACTAAATTGCAGTTTGAAATTATTGATACAAAATTTAATAAGGTTTTAATTTCTAAAGGAATAGAAGAAATATCTTTAAACATTTTTAATAATCATAATAAGTTTATAGATAAAATAGATGAAATAAGAATTATTAATGCACCTTGTATTGAAGATGAAGTTAGACAAGTATCAAGAATAGTCAAAGAATTAGTTGTAAATAATTCTATTCAACCTTCGAATATTGCATTAGTTACAAATTCAAGGGATGAATATGAAGGTGCTATATTGGATATATTTAACGAAATGGGTATTCCAGTAAACTGTGGATATCATATTAATCTTACTATGCATCCATTTTTTAGAGAGTTAATTTCTTTACTAAAGCAAAAAAACCAAGAATTAGAAGATATAAATCTTGATAATTTCTATTTTTCAAAGGAAGAGGCAGAAAATATTTTATGTAGATTAAAATCTGTTCCAAATAATAATAGCATAAGTAATTATTTAGATGTATTAGAAGAAATAATCAAAAGTATAGATTATAAAACAAGGCTTAAAGCATTTTATGGGGATAGGAAAATAGACTCTGATGTTTATATTAGAGATATAAAGGCTTATGTTTCAATAATAAGCTTCATTAAAAAGATTAAAAATTTATATAATACCTTAAAATTCCAAGATATAATAATCAGCTATGATGATTTTTTAAAATATATTAAGGCCGCCGCAATTAATGAAACCATAACTATTAAAAGACCGGATGCTATGGGTGTTAAGATATTAGATCCTGATCTTTTAAGGGCTGTAAGGTACGATTTTGTATTTATTTTAGGATTAAACGACGGTATTTATCCAAAGCCTTCTGCAAAAGGAGGAATATTTACAATTGAAGAGAGGGAGATATTAAAAAAATATGGACTTTATATTAATTGCCACTCATTTGAACTTGAAAGGGAAAAGATAAGGTTTGTATTAACATGCTCCTGTGCTGAAAAGGGACTGTATTTAAGCTATAGAACGGCAGATGAAGATGGCTCTTATATGATAAAGTCATCTTTTCTTGAGGAAATAGAAGGAATGCTAACAAAAGAAGCACTTTTAAATATATCTTCAGATAAGAGGTATATGAGAGATAGGTTTAATGTGTCACTTGACAAGATTTATAGCAATAAAGAGGCAAAAGCAGCAATTCAAATTCTAAAGTGGCAAAGTATTATTGAAAACGTTCAGGATTTATTTGAAGAATTTAATGAAGAATTATGGTATAACGATTATAGCACGAGGGTAGAAAGGCAAAGGTATATAGACAGTAATTTAAATATATTCAACGGTACAGTAAAGGTTCCCATTAAACAGAACCATAAGGACTATCTATTTAGTGCATCTCAGATTAATAATTTTGTAAAATGTCCTTTTAAGTATTTTATAGAAAATGTATTAGGTATTAGAATATCTGATGATGAATATAATCCTAAAAGCATTGGCCTTATATATCATAGAATATTAAAAGCCTATTATGAAAGCAGTACAGATATCTACACATTTAACGAAGGGCTTTTAAAGGATTGCATAGACAAAGTAATAGATAATACATCATATTTAAATATTGAAAAAATTTTAATGGATGCAAAGAAAGAAGAAATAGAAAATGTTTTATGCGATTTTCTAAAAAAAGATGCTGAGTATCTTAATAACTATAAAAAAGCAACAAATTGTTTTTTAAAGCCTATATATTTTGAAAAAAACTTCAAGGAATATGAGGCTTTGAAACCATTTAATGTTGTTGCTAATGTAGATAGGGTTGATGTTGAATTTGATAAAGATAAACCGACAGGGAGATTTATAGTATATGATTATAAGAAGAGTTCTGTACCAGATATTAAAAATATATTATGCGGAGAAGATTTTCAGCTTGGTATATATTATTACTGTGTTTTAAACTTTTTAACTAAAGAATTTGGTATTTCTAATCCAGAATGTGTGGGGCTTATATATTATAGTATTGAAGATAAAAAAAGGGATGGATTAATAGTAGAGGAATATAAAAAGGCAATAAATAGCAGAAAGAAAGATACAGTTTCAAAGGAAAACTTTAAATATATTCTTGATTTCATAAAAGACCAGGCGATTATAATTATTGAAAAAATAACAAAAAAGGAATTTAAAATGCCAATAGCTTGTCCGGAGAATGCTTATGAATTTAAGTGTGGTTATAAAGGAATTTGTAGGTATGAAAATTTTAAAGATGCTATGATGGAGGTGTCAAAATGATTGAAAAGGATATTTTAGATCAGTATGAAGTTAATGAAGAACAGTTTTATGCAATAGATATAACAAAAAATATTGCTGTTAATGCAGGAGCTGGCTCTGGCAAAACAAGAGTTTTAACTGCAAGGTATTTAAGGCTTTTAAAGGAAGGTGCTGCTGATAGTGTTGATAATATTGTTGCAATAACTTTTACAGAGAAAGCTGCCCTTGAAATGAAAGAGAGGATTAGAAAGCTTATTGATATAGAAATACAAAAAAGCAGCGATATTAATTTAAAAAATAAATGGAAAAAAATCAAAGAGGATATGGAAAACTCTCATATAAGCACCATACACAGCTTTTGTGACGGTATAATAAGGGAAAATTACAATTTGTTAGGAATTGATCCTAATTACTCGATTATTGAAGATGTGGACAAGGGAACTGTTTTAGATAGGATAACTATAGAAGCTATAAATGATATTATATATGATGAAAATTTTTCTGAGGCTTTAAAATATCTTATAGAACTTTATGATACAGATTTTATAGTAGCAGGAGGATTAAAAGATTGCCTTTTATCCTGCTATTTTAAGATAAAAGAATGTGGATATGATATTGAAAAGGCAAAGGAAATAAGCAAAGATGTTTTAAATGATTTTCCAGGGGTAGATTCTATAAAGGACAAAATAAGTACTCTTCAACAAACTATATTTGCTATGATACAAAAAATACATGAAAGTTATGAAAAGTTTAAATTGGAGGAAGGCTATCTTGACTTTAATGACCTTGAAATATACGCTTTGAAACTTCTAAGGAATAAGGAAGTATCCTTATACTATAAAAAAAGGTTTAAGTATTTTCTTGTTGATGAATTTCAAGATATCAATGAAATACAAAAGAATATTATATATAACCTTGTATGTGATGATAATAATATCGAAGAAAGGAAAATTTTTATAGTAGGAGATCATAAGCAGTCTATATATGGATTTAGAGGAACAGATTATAAAATATTTAAGGAAGTTAGTGAAAAAATAAAAAAGAACGGTGAAGAAAGGTTTCTTTCTACATGCTTTAGAAGTCAGCCTAATATTATAAATGCTGTAAATGAGATATTTGTTCATCTATTAACTCCTTATGAAAGCTTAAAACCTTCAGATGAAAACAAAAATATAGAAGGTAAAAAGGTTGAACTTATATCTTACATTAAGCAGGGCTCAAAATGCGATGATTATTGGAAGGATAACAAGGAACTTTTGAAAAAAGGAAGTAAAGAGCAGGTTTTAGAATTTCTTCAAAATTTAATTGATAATACTAAAGGTGAGCTAAAATTTGATATTGAAGCAAAGATACTTGCAAAAAGGATAAAAAAGCTTACTAAAGAAGGATTTAATTACAAGGATATAGCAGTTCTTTTAAGAAGTAGAACTAACCTTTCAAATTTTGAAGATGAATTTATAAAAAATGATATACCATACTGCGTTTTAGGTGGATTGGGATTTTTTGAAAAGCAGGAAATAATAGATATAATGAATCTATATAAAATTCTGTTTGACGAAAAAGATTACTTATCTCTCTTTGCAGTTTTACGTTCACCTATATTTTCAATATCAGACTCTTTAATAGTTATAATAATTGAAAAGATAATAAATGGTATAGATATATATACTGCTTTATCTTCAATTGATTGTAAAGATGAGGAAAATTGTATTAAAAGAGCAGCCTTAATAATAAATAAACTTAAAAATGAAAGATATTTTTATAATGCTTATGACTTATTAAAAAGGATAATAAAAGAAACTAATTACGATGAGATATTATTAAGTCAACCTAATGGATTTCAAAAGTTTAGGAATTTAGAAAAGCTGCTTAACATAGCATTAGAATTTGTTAATAAGGATATATATTCTTCAAAGGAATTCCCAGCTTATATAAGAGTTCTTGAAAATTATTCAGAGAGCAGTGAAGCTTTGCTTGATACTGAGGATAGTGATGCAGTAAAGATACTTACAATACATGCCTCAAAGGGGCTTGAATTTAAAGCTGTTATAGTTCCGTGTATGTCTAAAGACTTAACCTATAATATTATCTATAACAAACCTAAAATATATTTTGACAATAATTTGGGAATTGTATTTTTAATGAAAAATGATAAAAATGAGTATAAACCGGAGGCAAACCCTATTTATAATGAGTTTTACAAAAAAGCCTGTGAAAGGGAAATAGAGGATTCAAAGAGGCTGCTTTATGTTGCAGCAACAAGGGCAAAGGAATATCTTGGATTTTTAGGCTATGAGATAGATGTTAAAGATAATGATATTCTTAATAGCTTTATGAAACAGATAAAATATGGACTTAAAATGTGTAGTAAAGAAGATTTAATTGAAAAAATAGATGGTAAATTGCTTATTGATGAAAAATACGATGATGAATCAGCTTTAAAAGAAAATAAAATTACAGTTTGTGATAGTTATAAAAAAATGCTAAGGTGGAATTATGATATAATTCCCTCAATCCAGTCAAGTATAAGTAGATACCTATTATATAAGGAATGTAATAGAAAATATTTTTTTCAATACATAGCAGGTATAAAAGATACGGGGAACATTTTAAAGGGTTTAGATTTGCATGAAGATATAAATTATAAATTAGATGATAATACTGATATTTCTGCTTCAGTAAAAGGTACTATTATACACAGAATATTGGAAAAAATGCAAAATAATAAAAGTTGTTTTGATATAGAGCATGAAGCTGAAAAGATAATTAAGGAATTTTTAGATTCCAATGATTTTGGGTTTGAAACAGTAAAATTCAATATAAAAAAATATATTGAAGGATATTTTAAAATAGAATCCTCAATAAATAATAGCTTAAAAAAGGTTAAAGTTGAAACAGAGCTTTCTTTTAGATATCCGGTGCTTGAAAATAGTAGCATATACATAAATGGTGTAATTGACAGGATTGACATTTTTAAAGATAAGGATAGTTATAAAGCATATATAATAGATTATAAGAGTAATCGTATAGATAATATAAAAAGACTTAATGAGCTTGCAGAATATTATAAATACCAGCTTATGATATACAAAAGGGCTGTTGAAAGACTATACAGGATTGATAATAGAAATGTTGAAGTTATAGGAAATTATTTATATTTTCTTGATTGTGGTGAGTATCGCTTCTTTGATTTTAAAGACGACGAAATTAATTTGTTTTTAAAAGAATTTAGTGATGCTTTTAGCTATATTGGAACTTATGATAAACTTGAGGATTATAGTTGCAATATGAGTACACATTGTGAAAATTGTGATTTTAATTATATATGTATTTAAACTTATTACTTTTATACTGCTAAAAATGGATTAGTATGTTAAAACAAAAAAATATTGTATAATTAATATAGGAAGGTGGTGCTTATTATGAGAAATATGATTGAAATAATAGAGGACAATCCTATAATAGCAGCTGTAAGAAACCTAGAGGAACTTGATAAGGCTATAAACAGCAGTGCGTGTATAATTTTTATGCTCTGTGGAAGTATTTTTAACATAAAGGATATAATTGATAAGATAAAAAAGGAAGGTAAGTATGTGTTTGTTCATATAGATTTGGTAGAAGGTCTTGGGAAGGATAGTGTAGCAGTTGAATTTTTAAAAGGGGTAGGGACAGATGGGATTATAACTACAAAACCATCCCTTATTAAGGATGCTAAAGCTTGTGGTATGTATGTTGTACAAAGGCTTTTTATGTTAGATTCCAGATCCCTTGAAACAGGAATAAAAAGTGTTATAGAAGATAAACCAAACGCAATAGAAATAATGCCAGCAGCGACAGCAAAGGTTATTAAAAGAATACATGAAAAAATAAAAATACCTGTTATTGCAGGAGGACTTGTTTTAGAAAAAAGTGATGTAATATATGCTTTATCCTGTGGAGCAGTTGCAGTATCTACTTCTCAAGCTTCACTTTGGGATGAATAAAAAAATACCTGGAGTTACTCTCCAGGTAATGGGTAAATGGGTTGGGGTTTATTTGTTGCCGCTCTTATAATTTTAGCATATTTTTTTGTTTTGTGTGTTAAAAATTTGTAAAATAATTAATTTAGATGTCGAATAAAAAATTAGAGTAGGAGATGGACTAATGAATATTAAAGTACTTGGAATTGAAACAAGTTGTGATGAAACTTCAGCAGCAATAATTTTAAATGGAAGGGAAGTACTTTCAAATGTCATTTCTACACAGATAGATATACATAAAAAGTTTGGAGGGGTTGTACCTGAAATTGCATCAAGAAAGCATGTTGAGGCTATATGTAATGTTGTAAATCAAGCTATGGATGATGCAAACATGTCTTTTGACGATATAGATGTTATTGCAGCAACTTATGGACCAGGGCTTGTTGGAGCACTTTTGGTTGGACTTTCTTATGCAAAGGGGCTCTCTATATCGTTAAATAAGCCTTTTGTAGGCGTTAATCATATTGAAGGACATATAAACGCAAACTTTATAGCACATAAAGACTTAATGCCTCCATTTGTTTGCCTTGTAGTATCAGGAGGGCATACTCATCTTGTGCATGTAAAGGATTTTGGTGATTATGAAATAATAGGGCGTACAAGAGATGATGCTGCAGGAGAGGCTTATGATAAAGTAGCAAGAGCAATAGGACTTGGATACCCTGGAGGTCCTCTTATAGATAAGCTTTCAAAGGAAGGAGATAAAAATGCGATAGATTTTCCAAGGGCATATCTTGAAGAGGATAGCTTTGATTTTTCTTTTAGTGGGCTTAAATCAGCAGTTTTAAATTATCTTAACAAGATGAATATGCAGGGAATTGAAATAAATAAGGCGGATGTTGCTGCAAGTTTTCAACAATCAGTAGTTGAAATTCTTGTTGAAAAATCAATAAAAGCTGTAAAAAATAAAGGATTAGACACTTTATGTATAGCAGGAGGTGTTGCTTCAAACAGCGAATTAAGGCATCAAATGGGAAAAAAGTGCAAAAAAGAGGGAATAAGACTTTTATACCCACCTTCAATTTTATGCACTGACAATGCTGCTATGATAGCCTGTGCAGGGTACTATGATTATTTAAAATACGGTCCTTCAAAGCTTTCACTTAATGCAATAGCATCTTTAAAAATAGGAGAAAGATGTGAATAAATGAGATTTAATGTTAATAAATGTTTTTATGTTGATAAAATCCTGTGAATAATGTGGAATTAACAAAGAAAATTCTTATTTTAAAGTGGTTGAGGGTGTGGATAAGTCTGTGGATACTGTGGATATTAACATAATATTTGTAATATAAGATAAAATACTGAATTTTAAAAAAGATAATCACAGGAGGGAATTTATGTATAAATTATTACTTGTTGATGACGAAGAAGAAGAAAGAAAAGGTATATTAAACAAAATAGAATGGGGAAAATATGGATTTGAGGTTGTAGGAGAAGCTGAAAATGGTATGGAAGCACTAGAAATGGCTGATAAAGTAGTGATAGATATAGTTATAACAGATATTAGGATGCCTTTTATGGATGGACTTACACTATGCCAAAAATTAAGAGAAAAATATCCAAATATTAAAGTAATAATTTTAACAGGATATGATCAATTTGAATATGCACAAAAAGCTATAAAATTAGATGTTGTAGAATATGTTTTAAAGCCCATATCTTCAAAGGAACTTATTGAAGTTCTTATAAACATAAAAAATAAAATGGATGAAGAAATTGCAAATAGAAAGAACATTGAAATATTAAAAGAATATTATCTAAGGAGCCTTCCGATATTAAGACAGGCATTTTTAAGCTCTTTAGTTTCAAATAAGATGAGTAATGATGAAATAAAAGAAAAACTTAAAACTTATGATATTAAATTAGAAGGAAAAGTTTTTGGTGTAGCCTTATTAAAAATAAAATTTAGTAAAATTGAGGATATATATACTTTTTTAGATAGAAAAGACGAAGATAGGAACAGTGGGACTAAAGATTCAGAACTTATAAAGCTTGGAATTTTCAATCTTTGTAAAGAGATAGTTGATAAACATGATAAAGGAATAGTATTTATAAATGAAGATTATATAGTGTTTATATTATCTATTGATGATGAAGATTGCATATTTATGAACAAAATACTTCCAGTACTTGAAGAAATAAGACAATCTATAAAAAAATTTTATGGAATCTCATGTACTATTGGAATAGGAAGTTTCTTTAAGGAATTAGATTTAATTAGCAATTCTTATAAAGAGGCTGTTTCAGCAATAAGTTATGCTTCAATACTTGATGATAAGATTATATATATACAAGATGTGGAACCTAAAAATATAAAAAAATTAGTTTTTGATCAATTGAAAGAAAGAAGATTATTCAATGCAATAAAGACAGGCACAAAGAGTGAACTAATTGAAACTATTGACTGTTTATTTAGGGAGATAATCGAATTAAATATATCATACAAAAACTATTATATATATATTATGGAGATAGTTAACACAATATTAAAAGCAATTCAAGATCTTAATATAGATATAGATGAGATTATGGATATTAACTATGATATGCTTATTGAAATTTTAAAATTAAAGGACATAAAAGAAGTTAAAAGATGGATAATCGATATATGTTTAAAAATAAAAAGTTATATAGTTAAGGAAAGGCAAAATTCCTATAAAAAAATTGTACAAGCTGCTATTTCATACATACATGAAAATTATAGAGATAGTGAACTTTCTATTGATAAGCTTTGCAAGGTACTTTATATTAGCCCCGCTTATTTTAGTACTATTTTTAAAAAAGAAACAAAACACACCTTTGTAAATTATCTTACTCACGTTAGAATGGAAGCTGCTAAAGAGCTTTTGAGGACAACTAATCTTAAAACTTTAGAAATAGCTAAAATGGTTGGCTATTCAGAACCTAATTATTTTAGTTATTGTTTCAAAAAGAAATTCAATATATCTCCCTCAGAATATAGAAATAGTTTATAACTGTAAAGGGGATGTTCCTTTGAAGGATAAGATTGTTGAAAAGATAGCAAAATCTATTGAGATTTTTGTAAATTCTATAAAGCTAAAAAGTATTCAATTTATAATTAGCTTTTCCTTTATTCTAATTACTATTTTGGCTATGCTTTTTGTTGGTATTGCAATTTATAATAAAGTTTCTATTCTATCAGAACAAAATGCAATAATAAATACTCGTCAAATAATAGATCAGGTTAATACCAATTTAGATTATTATATGAGAAGTATGATAGAAATATCGGACTATTTAGATAACATTATATACTACGATAATGACATACAAAATGATAAGCTTAGAGAACAGATGAATGTAATAGTAAGTTCAAGAAAGGATATAGTAACCCTTGCTATATTTTCAGATAATGGTGATCTTATATTGAGTGTTCCATCAAATAAAATTAAAAGCAGTGCAAATATAAAGCAGCAGGATTGGTTTACAACTCCTTTAAGAGAAATGGGAAATTTGTATTTTTCTTCACCTCATGTTCAAAACATATTTGAAGGACAGCATAAATGGGTTGTGTCTTTGAGCAGAAAAGTTATTATAAATAGGAACGGGAAGAGAATACCAGGGGTTTTACTTGTAGATATGAATTTTAGTGTTATAGATCAAATCTGTACCAAAGTTGCCTTTGGGAAAAAAGGATATATTTATATTATAGATTCTAAAGGAAACATAGTTTATCATCCACAACTTCCTCTAATCAATGTAGGATTAAAACGTGAAAACATAAAAGAAGTGCAAGAGCATGTATTTGGGAAATTTTTTGATAAAGTAAACGGTGAAAGACGTCTTATTACTATTGAAACAGTGAACTTTTGTAGATGGAGAATAGTTGGCATTGCCTATATGGATGAGATATCTACTATAAAGAAAGATATGAGTTTGTATATTCTTTGGGTTTTGTTGATTGGTATACTGTTTTTTATTTCCATTTCCGCATTCATTTCTGCAAAAATTTCAAGACCTATAAAACAGCTTGAAAAATCAATGATGTTGGTTGAAAAAGGACAATTTGATGTGAATATAGATGTGAAAGGAGAGGCTGAGGTAGCACAGCTTTCACGTACCTTTAATATTATGGTTTCAAGGATAAAACAGCTTATGAATCAAATTGTTGAAGAACAAGAGTCTAAAAGGATAAGTGAGCTTAATGCACTTCAAGCACAGATAAACCCACATTTTTTATATAATACATTAGATTCTGTTGTTTGGATGGCTGAAAACGGTAAATCTGATGATGTAATATCAATGGTTACAGCCCTTGCAAGGCTTTTTAGAATAAGTATAAGTAAGGGTAAGAATATAATATCTGTTTCCGAAGAAATAGAGCATGCAAGAAATTATCTTGTTATACAAAGCATAAGATATAGAAATAAATTTGAGTATGAATTTGATGTACAGGAAGAGGCACTGAAGTACAAAACTTTAAAATTGGTACTTCAACCTATAATTGAAAATGCAATATATCATGGAATTGAATATATGGTTGATAAAGGAAAAATTAAAATATCTGTATCTGTTACTAATGGTAAACTTTTATTTGAAGTTAGGGATAACGGAGTTGGAATTGAGGAAGAAGTTTTAAATAATCTATTGTCTTATGAATCAAGCAAGAAAAAGGGCTCTGGAGTTGGAGTTAAAAATGTACATGAGAGGATAAGGTTATACTTTGGGAAAGAATATGGGCTTAAAATAGAAAGTGAACTTGATGTTGGTACTAATGTTCAAATATGGCTTCCTTTGATTGAGGAAGAAAAGTTGGAGGCTAAACAAAATGAAATACAAAGGTAGTTTATTATTAACATTTTGCTGCTTGATTATTTTGCTTCAAAGCTGTTTCACAGATAAAAATATGAATGTAGATGTTAATAATGCACATAAAAAGAATATAGCTTTTATCTCTAAAACAAACTATGGATATCATTGGGCTACTGTAAAACAGGGTGCTAATGTGGCAGCAAGAGAATTTAATGTAGATATAGATTTTATGGCTCCAGATGTTGAGGAAGATGCAGATGAACAGATAAACCTTGTTAATAATGCTATAGATAATAAAGATAAAGTGGTTGATGCAATAGTGCTTGCAGCAAGTGATTATAATAAATTGGTTGGAGTAATAGAAAAGGCCTATCAAAGGAATATCCCAGTTATAATAATAGATTCTCAGGTAAATACGAATAAAATAAGCAGTAATATAATAACTGATAATTTTGAAGCAGGAAAAAGCATGGGGAATGTCCTTTTGGATATATGTGGTAAAACAGCCAATATAGTTATAATGAGTTTTGTTAAAGGATCAATAAATGCAAAACAAAGAGAAGAAGGACTAAATAGCGTTATTTTAAAGTATCCAGGAATAAAAATAGTATCAAAAGAATACTGCTACTCAGATACTAACCTTGCATATAACATTATTAAAAATATCCTTTTGAAAAATAATAATATAGATGCAGTTATTGCTTTAAATGATATAGCCTCTGAAGGAGTGGCATTAGCTATTGATGAACTGAATTTAGAAGGCAAAGTTAAGGTTATAGCTTTTGGCAGCACAACACAGGAACTTAATTATTTAGAAAAGAGTGTAATAAATGCAATAGTAATTGAAAATCCATTTAGCATAGGATATCTTGGAGTTAAATTTGCTGTTGATGCTATAGAAAATAAAAAAATACCAAACAAATATCTTATAGAAACTAAGGTTATAGATAAAAATAACATGTATCTACCTGAAAATCAGAGAATGCTTTTTCCTTTTGTGTGGTAAAAACACAAAAGGATTTTTATATATTATAAAAAAAAATTATATTTAATATTTCTTGAAATTTTATAATAATTATAATTGAAGATAAAATTCAAAATATTACAAAGAAAGTACGCCATTTAACTTTCTTTGTAATAAATAAATCTAATGAGGGGGTTTTTTTATGAAAAAAGCAGGTTTGGCGCTGCTTATCACAACTTTATTATTATCAACTGCTTTTGCAGGATGTGGCAGTAAACAGTCATCAGGAACTTCATCATCAGGTACATCATCAAACAACACTCCAGCAAAACCAACTATTGGAGTTGCAATTTATAAGTTTGATGACACATTCATGACTGGAGTTAGGAATAACATATCAAAAGCTGCTGGAGATAGTGCAGTTGTAGATATAGTTGACTGTCAGAACTCACAGCCAACACAAAATGATAAAGTTGACCTGTTTATTACAAAGAAATACAATGCACTTGCAATTAATCCGGTTGATCGTACTACAGCTGGCGTATTAATTGAAAAAGCTCAAAAGGCTAACATACCAGTTGTATTTTTCAACCGTGAACCATTACCTGAGGATATGAAAAAATGGGACAAGGTATATTATGTAGGAGCAAAGGCAGAACAATCAGGAACTCTTCAAGGTGAATTAGTTGTTGATTATTGGAAATCACATCCTGAAGCAGATAAAAACAAAGATGGTAAAATGCAGTATGTTATGTTAAAAGGTGAGCCAGGACATCAGGATGCAGAACTTCGTACAAAGTATTCAATACAGGCTGTTCAAGACGCAGGAATACAAGTTGAAAAGTTAGCAGAAGACACTGGTATGTGGGATCGTGTAAAGGGACAGGAAAAGATGGCTGCATTCCTTGCATCATTAGGAGATAAGATAGAAGTTGTTTTTGCAAATAACGATGATATGGCACTTGGAGCTATTGAAGCATTAAAGGCTGCTGGATATTTTAAAAATGGTAAATATATGCCTGTAGTTGGTGTTGATGCAACTGCTCCTGGACTTGAAGCTTTAAAAGATGGTACAATGCTTGGAACTGTTTTAAACGATGCAAAGAACCAAGGTATAGCTACATTTAAATTAGCCTATGTACTTTCACAGGGACAAACTCCAAGTAAAGAAAATACTGGATATGAAATAACTGATGGAAAATATGTATGGATTCCTTATGTAAAGATTACAAAAGACAATATCAGTGATGCACAGCAATAAGGTTTAATATGTTTGTTTTAAGGGAGTAATGAATTTTCCATTGCTCCCTTATATTCCAAAAATTTTTGGACAGAAAAACACGCAGGGAGGTAGTAATAGTGGAAAACAAAGAATTCATACTTGAAATGAGGAATATTTCTAAAGAATTTCCCGGCGTAAAGGCACTTGATAATGTAACATTGCAAGTACGCCCTGGCACTGTTCATGCTCTTATGGGTGAAAATGGTGCAGGGAAATCAACGCTAATGAAATGTTTATTTGGAATATATAGACCAGATGCAGGCGAGATAATACTTGATGGAAAAAAGGTAGATATTAAGGATTCAAAAACAGCTCTTGATTTAGGTATTTCTATGATACATCAGGAACTTCACCCAGTGCCCTATAGAAATGTTATGGAAAATATTTGGCTTGGACGTTTCCCCATAAAAAAATATGGGTTTATGAAAATTATTAATAATAAAAAGATGTATCAAGATACAGTTAACCTATTTAAAAATCTTAATATGAATATAGATCCAAATACAATAGTCGGAACAATGTCGGTTTCAAAGGTACAATCTATGGAAATAGCAAAGGCTGTTTCCTATAGCTCAAAGATTATAATAATGGATGAGCCTACTTCTTCTTTAACTGAAAATGAGGTTGAAGGTTTATTTGAAATAATAAGGAATCTTAAGAAAAGAGGAGTATCTATAATTTATATAACCCATAAGATAGATGAGGTTTTAAAGATAGCTGATGAAGTTACTATAATGAGAGATGGAAAGAAAGTAGGATGCTGGCAGGCTAATGAGCTTACAAATGATATGATAATATCTAAGATGGTAGGAAGAGAACTTACAAATATATTCCCAAAAAGAAATAATGTTCCGGGGAATGTAGTTTTAAAGGTAGAGAATCTTACCTCTCCTTTGCCAAAATCTTTTAAGGATGTTTCCTTTGAACTTAGGGAAGGTGAGATACTTGGTATAGGAGGATTAGTTGGTGCCCAGCGTACTGAACTTGTAGAAGCTATATTTGGTTTGCGCAGCATTTCGTCAGGGAAAATTTATATAAGAGGCAAGGAGATAGATATAAAATCACCAATTCATGCTAAAAAGAACGGAATGGCTCTTTTAACTGAAGAAAGAAGAGTAACTGGAATATTTCCGATGTTAAGTGTTTTGGAGAATACAGTTATAGCTAATTTAAAGGAATATAGAAATCCTAATTTGTTGTTAAATGAAAAGAAAATAAGAGAGGATGTGGAAAAAAGCATTGAGATGCTTAAAATAAAAACACCTTCCTATAGAACGTTTATAAAAAATCTATCCGGTGGAAATCAGCAGAAGGTTTTGTTTGCAAGGTGGCTTCTTACAACGCCAGATATATTAATACTCGATGAACCTACAAGAGGTATAGATGTTGGAGCTAAATATGAAATATATACTATAATTGCAGAACTTGCAAAACAGGGAAAAAGCATAATAATGATATCTTCCGAAATGCCAGAGCTTATAGGTATGTCTGATAGAATTATGGTAATGTGCGAAGGGCGATTGTCTGGAATAATTGAAGGTAATGGGGCAACAGAAGAAGAGATAATGCGCCTTGCTACTAAGTTTATAGCATAGGAAGGGGATTGAAAATGGTTAATGAGAAAATGAAAAAATTTATCAATTTTATTTCTCAAAATGTTATATATTTGTTCTTGTTATTGCTTATAATAGTAATTGCTTTTATAAATCCTGACTTTTTATCACTAACATGTCTAAGAGATATTTTGCTTCAGTGTTCAACAAGGGTTATAATTGCAGTAGGTATGTTTTGCATACTTCTTACAGGAGGAGTTGACCTTGGTGCAGGTCGTGTAATAGGTCTTACAGCTGTCCTTTCGGCTTCAATGCTTCAAAATGCTGACTATGCAAGAAGGTTTTATCCAAATCTTCCACACCTTCCACTTTGGCTTCCTATAATAATTTCTTTAGTTGCAGGAGTTATTGTTGGAATGCTCAATGGTCTTATTATTTCAAAGTTTAGTGTTCCTCCTTTTATAGCAACCTTAGGAACACAGGTAATTGTATATGGTATTACTTCTATATATTTTGATTTACCACCTAATAGTTCACAGCCAATAGGTGGATTAAGAAAGGACTTTACATTTTTAGGATCAGGCTCTGTTGGGGCTGTGCCTATAATAGTTATATTGGCAATAGCTATTGCTGCCTTTGCATGGGTTGTATTTAATAAAACTTGCTTTGGTAAAAATACCTATGCTATAGGTGGAAATAGACAGGCTGCTGAAGTATCTGGAATAAATGTTAAAAGGACACTTTTTACAATATATACAGTAGCTTCATTATGTTTTGCATTTGCTGGAGTCTTAGAAGCTGCAAGAACAGGTGGTGCAACGAATAACTACGGCTTTATGTATGAGTTTGATGCTATTGCAGCATGCTTTGTTGGAGGAGTATCGACAACTGGAGGAATAGGTACTATACCAGGGGTATTAGCCGGAGTTTTGATATTTGGAGTTATAAACTATGGATTGACCTTTATAGGCATAAATCCATATTGGCAGTATATTTTAAAGGGTATAGTTATAGTTGTTGCAGTAGCCTTTGACATGAGAAAATATATTGCTAAAAAATAAATGCTTTATTTGATTGATAGCCTTTAAGATAATGTCTTAAAGGCTATCTTTATAAAATATAAAATGGGGAAACTCTTTATGGTTATGTAATTGAAAATTTATAAACAGCAAAGAATATTTATTTGTTTTCTATCCATGGCATCATCTTTCTAAGTTCTTTTCCTACTTTTTCAATTTGATGTTCTTGTTCTCTTTTTCTAATAAGGTTAAAAGAAGCTCTATTTGTTTGGTTTTCAAGTATCCAGCTCTTTGCGAATGTTCCGTCTTGTATTTCCTTTAATACCTTCTTCATTTCTTTCTTTGTTTCATCTGTTATAATTCTCTTTCCAACGCTATAATCTCCAAATTCGGCAGTATCACTTATTGAATATCTCATGTAACTTAATCCACCTTGATTTATCAAATCAACTATAAGTTTCATTTCATGCAGACATTCAAAATATGCATTTTCTGGAGAATATCCTGCTTCAACTAATGTTTCAAAACCAGCCTTTATAAGTTCACTTAAACCTCCGCAAAGAACAGCCTGCTCACCAAATAGGTCTGTTTCAGTTTCATCTTTAAATGTAGTTTCAAGAACACCTGCCCTTGTCCCACCTATTCCTTTTGCATAAGCTAGTGAATAGTCCTTTGCTTTACCTGAAAAGTCTTGGTATACAGCAATTAAACATGGAACACCTTTTCCTTCTTGATACTGGCTTCTTACTGTATGTCCAGGTCCCTTTGGAGCTACCATAATTACATCAACATTTGAAGGAGGAACAATTTGACCATAGTGAATGTTAAAACCATGGGCAAACATAAGTACCTTTCCTTCAGTTAAGTTTGATTCAATACATTCTTTATAAAGTTTTGGCTGCTTTTCATCTGGAATTAAAAGCATTATAAAGTCAGCTTCCTTTGCAGCATCTTCAGCAGTTAGTACTTTAAGGCCAGCTTGTTCAGCCTTTTCCCATGACTTACTACCTTTATAAAGCCCAACAACCACATCAACGCCACTTTCCTTTAAGTTAAGTGCATGGGCATGTCCTTGGCTACCGTAACCAATTATAGCCACTTTCTTTTCTTTTAAAAGCTCTAAATTAGCATCACTGTCATAATACATTTTTGCCATTATATTACCTCCCTCTTAACCTATTTGATAAATGGTTGTAAAAAAACAGACCTCAATAATGGGGTGAGAGTCTGTAAATACTCTGAATTAATAATTTTGCATTTTATTTAATAAATTTAAATTTATATATTATTTTTTATTCTATTAGTACATTTGCGACTTGTCAATAATTTTTAATATTTTTTAAAATTGAAATAAACCTATTAAAAAAAATCAATTTTTTAAAAAAGGATATTGACAAAATCATTTTGAATAAAGTATATTATTAATCAATATATATTTATAAAGCAATTAAATGACGGAACAATAAAATTAAATTTCATATAATGAAATAAAATAAGATATTTATATGTAAAAGCAATGAGAGGGATAAGTAAACATCATAGTGCTTTACAGAGAGTGGGAGATGGTGAAAACCCATAAGTATTAGATGTTGAAACTCACCCTTAAGCTGCAGGCTGAAATCTATATGAAAGTAGGCTGTGCCGGCAAGTGCCGTTATTTGAATGAGAAAAAAATGGGTGGTACCGCGAACAGACTTCTCGCCCCATGGGAGAGGTCTGTTTTTTTATACTCAAAATAAGAAATTTAAATATTAAAAATTTTAAAATTAATAAAAAGGAGGTGAATTGTATGAATAATTATTACAATGAACAGGAAAGGATGTCTTTAAATGAAGTTGCTTTAGATAAGAACAATGTAATAAACGAAATGGAAGGATTATATTTTGAATATCTTTTTGAAATTAAAAATAAAGAAAATTGTCAAGACTCTGATTTCTGCGTTGCTTTTATGACAGTATGATAAGTGGATTATAAGTTTTACAGCCTTTAGGTTGTAAAACTTATAAATACATACTTTTTAAGGAGGATGTGAATGGCAAGGAATGTGTATATTTTTGATACAACACTAAGAGACGGCGAACAAACTCCTGGAGTCAGTTTAAATGTTCAAGAGAAACTTGAAATTGCAAAACAACTTCAAAGTTTAGGAGTTGACGTTATAGAAGCTGGTTTCCCATTTGCTTCAAAAGGCGATTTTGAAGCAGTAAAGGCAATAGCAAAGAATATAAAAGGGCCTGTAATTGCAGCACTTGCAAGGGCAACAAAACAAGACATTGACTGTGCTTGGGATGCGATTAAGTATTCAGATAAGCCAAGAATTCATACGTTTATAGCAACATCAGACATACACATGAAATATAAATTAAATATGTCAAAGGAAGAAGTTTTAAGTAGGGCAGTAGAGATGGTATCCTATGCAAAATCTTTAGGTGCAAGTGTTGAGTTTTCACCAGAGGATGCAACGAGATCACAAAAGGAGTTTTTATATGAGGTTTTAGAGGTTGTTATTGATGCAGGTGCTGATGTTGTAAACATACCTGATACAGTTGGATATGCTACTCCAATTGAATTTGGCAAGTTTATTATGGGTATAAAGGAAAATGTAAAAAACATAGACAAGGCAATAATTAGTGTACACTGCCATAATGATTTGGGACTAGCTGTTGCAAATTCTCTTGCAGCTATTGAAAACGGGGCACAGCAGATTGAATGTGCAATAAATGGTTTAGGTGAAAGGGCAGGGAATGCTGCACTTGAAGAAATTGTTATGGCACTTAAAACAAGATATAACTATTACAATTGTAAAACAAATGTTGTTACAGAACAAATTACAACAGTTAGCAATTTGGTTAGTCATATTACAGGAGTTCATGTACAACCTAATAAGGCCATTGTAGGTGCCAATGCATTTGCACATGAATCAGGGATACATCAGCATGGTGTTTTAAACAATAGAGAAACTTATGAAATAATGACTCCTGAATCTGTAGGGCTTAAAAAGAGTTTAATGGTTCTTGGAAAACATTCAGGGCGTCATGCTTTTGAAGAAAGATTAAAGGAGCTTGGTTATACAAACCTATCTGTGGATAGAATAAATGAAGCCTTCCAAAAGTTTAAGGATTTAGCAGACAAGAAAAAATATGTTTCAGATATGGATATAGAAGCAATAGTAAGGCATGAAGTATACCAAGTTCCAGAGGTATTTACATTAGAATTATTTCAAATATCCAGTGGAAACAACTTAGAATCTACATCAACAGTAAAAATAAAATATAAAGACGAAAGCATTAAAGAAGCTGCCTGTGGAGATGGGCCTGTAGATGCAGTATTTAAAGCAATAGAAAAAGCAACAGGAATAGAAGTAAAACTTGAAGATTATTCTTTAAAGGCAATAGGAAGTGGCAAAGATGCACTAGGTGAAGCCACTGTAAAGATTAAAAAAGATGATAAAGTTTATGTTGGGACAGGAATTAGTACAGACGTTATAGAGGCAAGTGCAAGAGCATTAATTAATGCTATAAATAAAATTCATTATGAAATAAATTAAAGGAGTGATGTTAGATGGGAATTTAATGAACAAAGTATTTATTTATGACACCACTTTAAGAGATGGGGCACAGGGTGAAGGAATTTCTTTTACTGTGGAAGATAAGCTAAAGATAACTAAAAAACTTGATGATTTTGGAATTAGCTACATTGAAGCTGGTAACCCAGGTTCAAATCCAAAGGATATGGAGTTTTTCAAAAAGGTTAAGGAATTAAATTTAAAAAATGCAAAGTTAGTTGCCTTTGGAAGTACAAGAAGAGCCAATATAAATCCAGAGGAAGATCAAAATTTAGCTTCAATTTTAAAAGCTGAAACATCGGCTGTGGCTATATTTGGTAAGAGCTGGGATTTGCATGTTACTGAGGTTTTAAGAACAACACTGGAAGAAAACTTGAATATGATTAAGGATACAATAGTTTACATGAAGCAAAAAGGTAAAGAGGTAATATTTGATGCAGAGCATTTCTTTGATGGATATAAGAATAATCCAGAATATGCATTTAAGGTTTTAGAGGTTGCACAAGAAGCCGGGGCGGATTGGCTTGTACTTTGTGATACAAATGGAGGGACACTTCCTTCTAAGATAGGAGAAATAGTGAAAAGGGTTAGTAGGGAATATAATGTTCCTGTGGGGATACACTGCCACAATGATACAGGAATGGCAGTTGCAAGTTCAATAGTTGCAGTTGAAAATGGGGCGCTGCAAGTTCAAGGAACTATAAATGGATATGGGGAAAGATGTGGAAATGCAAATCTATGTACTGTTATACCTAATATACAGTTTAAATTAGGTATAAAGTGTGTACCAGATGAGAACTTAAAGGAACTAACAGCGATGTCCAGATATATTAGTGAACTTTCTAATATGTCCCATGATAAGCAATTTCCTTATGTTGGAAGCAGTGCCTTTGCCCATAAGGCAGGCATGCATATAGATGCTGTATTAAAAAATACGGTCTCATTTGAACATATATCACCTGAGATAGTTGGAAATCAAAGAAGAGTACTTATGTCTGAAGTGTCAGGAAAAAGTACGATAGTTTCAAAAATACAAAAGGTTGCACCTTGGATAAATAAGAATTCACAAGAAGTACAAAGGCTTGTTGATGAGCTTAAAAATCTCGAATATCAAGGATACCAATTTGAAGGTGCAGAAAGTTCTTTTGAGCTTTTAGTAAGAAGAACATTAGGTATGACAACAAACTTTTTTAATATAAAGGATTTTAGAGTGATTTGTGAGGAACCATCAAGTGAATTAAATAGTGCATTTGCAATAATTAAAGTAGAAGTTGATGGTATAGAAGAAGTTACAGCAGCAGAAGGGGATGGACCTGTAAATGCAATGGATACGGCATTAAGAAAGGCATTGACAGTGTTTTATCCCGAACTTTCAAATATGAGGCTTGCTGATTATAAGGTTCGTGTACTTGATACAACTCAAGCAACGGCAGCCAAAGTTAGGGTTCATATTGAATCTACAGATGGAGAAACTTCATGGGGAACTGTTGGAGTTTCAACAAATATAGTTAAAGCAAGCTGGATAGCATTAATTGATTCAATCGAATATTTTTTACACAAACGAAGATAAAATTAAATTTACATAAAGAAACTAACGAGAGGAGAGATGAACACCATGGGAATGACCATGACACAGAAAATATTAGCAGCCCATGCAGGGTTAGATAGTGTAAAGGCTGGCGATTTAATAAAGGTAAAATTAGATTTAGTATTGGGAAATGATGTTACAACACCAGTTGCAGTAAAGGAGTTTAGGAAAATAGGTATTGATAAGGTATTTGATAAAAAGAAAATAGCAATTGTACCTGATCACTTTACTCCAAATAAGGATATTAAATCTGCTGAGCAATGTAAATTTATAAGAGAGTTTGCTTATGAAATGGAAATTGAAAATTATTTTGAAATAGGTGAAATGGGAATTGAACATGCACTAATTCCTGAAAAGGGACTTGTTGTATGTGGAGATGTTGTAATAGGAGCAGACTCACACACCTGTACTTATGGTGCATTAGGTGCCTTCTCAACGGGGGTTGGAAGTACTGATATGGCAGCAGGCATGGCTACAGGCGAAGCCTGGATGAAGGTTCCTGAGGCTATAAAGTTTGTACTTAAGGGAAAATTAAATCCATGGGTAAGTGGTAAAGACGTTATTCTACACATTATAGGTATGATAGGTGTTGATGGAGCACTTTATCAATCTATGGAATTTACAGGAGAAGGGCTTGCAAGCCTTTCAATGGATGATAGATTTTCAATGGCAAACATGGCTATAGAAGCAGGAGCTAAAAACGGAATATTTGAAGTAGATGAAAAGACAATAGAGTATGTAAAGGAGCATTCAACAAAACCTTATGCAATTTATAAGGCTGATGAAGATGCTGAATACACAAGGGTTATTGAAATTGATTTATCACAGATTAAATCAACTGTAGCATTCCCTCATCTTCCAGAAAATACTCGTACAATAGATGAAGTTGGAGATGTTGCAATTGACCAGGTTGTTATAGGTTCTTGTACAAATGGAAGAATAGAAGATTTAAGAATAGCAGCAAAGGTATTAAAGGGTAAAAAGGTTAATAAGAGAGTTAGGGTAATTATCTTCCCTGCAACTCAAAAGATTTATATGCAAGCATTAAAAGAAGGATTAATTGAAACATTTATAGAAGCAGGTGCAGTTGTAAGTACACCAACTTGCGGACCTTGCCTTGGTGGACACATGGGTATACTTGCAAAGGGTGAAAGAGCACTTGCAACAACGAATAGAAACTTTGTTGGAAGAATGGGGCATCCAGAAAGTGAAGTTTATTTATGTAGCCCAGCTGTTGCAGCAGCTTCAGCAATTACAGGTAAAATAACATCACCAGAGGAGGTAGCAACATGGTAAAGGGTAGAGTCATAAAATACGGAGATAACATAGATACAGACGTAATCATTCCTGCAAGATACTTAAATACAAGTGACCCAAAGGAGCTTGCTATGCATTGTATGGAGGATTTGGACAAGGATTTTGTTAATAAAGTTAGACAAGGAGATATAATGGTTGCAGGTAAAAACTTTGGTTGCGGATCATCAAGAGAACATGCACCACTTTCAATTAAGGCTTCAGGAATTAGCTGTATTATAGCAGAGACCTTTGCAAGAATTTTCTATAGAAATGCTATAAATATAGGCCTTCCAATTATGGAGTGTCCAGAGGCTGCAAAGGATATAGAAAATGGAGATGAAGTATCAATTGATTTTAATACAGGTGTTATTACAAACATTACAAAAAATAAGACATATAAGGCAGTCCCATTCCCAGAATTTATGCAGGGTATTATAAATGCTGGTGGACTTATAAATTATGTAGCAAAGGAAGTGAGAAAGTAATGAGAATAGCACTTTTACCTGGTGATGGTATAGGAAAGGATATAGTAAAACAAGCTGTTAAGGTATTAGATGCTGTAGGTAAAAAATATAATTGTGTATTTGAATATAAAGAGGCATTAATTGGTGGGGAGGCTATAGATAAGGTAGGTACTCCCCTACCCCAAGAAACTATAGATATATGTAAAGAAAGTGATGCTGTACTTTTAGGGGCAGTAGGAGGTCCAAAGTGGGATAACCTTGCAGGTAATTTAAGACCTGAGGCAGGGCTTTTAGGAATTAGAAAGGCACTTGGAGTTTATGCAAATTTAAGACCTGCAATAGTGTTTCCTCAACTTAAAGATGCTTCAACTTTAAAGGAAGAAGTATTAAAAGATGGAATAGAAATTATGATAGTAAGGGAATTAACAGGTGGCTTATACTTTGGAGAAAAGAAAAGAGTTCAAACAGAAGAAGGACAAAAAGCATGGGATACAATGGTATATACAGAAAAGGAAATAGATAGAATATCAAGAATGTCCTTTGAAATTGCAAGAAAAAGAAATAGAAAGCTTACACTTGTTGATAAATCAAATGTTCTTGAAAGTTCAAGGCTTTGGAGAGAGGTATTTACAAATATTGCTAAGGATTATACAGATGTTGCTGTTGATTATATGTATGTAGATAATGCAGCTATGCAGCTTGTTAGAAACCCGAAACAATTTGATGTAATACTTACTGAAAATACATTTGGAGATATTTTAAGTGATGAGGCTGCTATGCTTACAGGTTCACTTGGAATGCTTCCTTCTGCAAGTTTAGGTGATGGAAAAGTAGGGCTTTATGAGCCTATACACGGTTCAGCACCTGATATTGCAGGACAAAATAAAGCTAATCCTATAGCTACTATAATGAGTGTTGCTATGATGTTAAGGTATAGCTTTAATATGTTAGATGCAGCGGATGATATAGAAAAGGCTATTGTAACTATATTAGATAAAGGATATCGTACCCTTGATATCATGCAAGAGGGCATGACTGCTGTAGGTACAGAAGAAATGGGGGACCTTATAGCAGGTGAAATAAAATAGTTATGATTGGGGGAGAATAAATGAAGGCTGCAGATGCTATTGTGCAGTGCTTTGTAGAGGAAGGTATTAGTGTTATATTTGGTTATCCTGGTGCTTCCGTAATTCCTTTATATGAGTCCCTAAGAAAATCAAATATAAAGCATATACTTGTTAGACATGAGCAAGCCGCAGGCCATTGTGCCAGCGGTTTTGCAAGAACTACAGGCACAGTAGGAGTATGTATAGTAACATCAGGACCTGGTGCAACAAATTTAATTACTGCAATTGCAACTGCATATATGGATTCTATTCCTATTGTAGCCATTACAGGACAAGTAAAATCAACTCTAATTGGTAAAGATGTATTTCAAGAGGTTGATATAGTAGGTGCAACTGCTCCTTTTGTAAAGCACAATTATCTTGTTAAAAATGCAAATGATATACCAAGAATTTTTAAAGAAGCATTTTATATAGCAAGAACAGGCAGGCCAGGCCCTGTTTTAATAGATATTCCAATGGACATTCAAAATGAAGATATAGATTTTTCATATCCTGAAACTGTAAATATTAGAGGATATAAGCCTAAAACTTTTGGGCATAAGGGACAGATAAAAAGAGCACTTGAGAGATTAAAAAATAGCAAAAAGCCTCTTATATGTGCAGGTGGAGGAGTTGTTTCGGCTAAGGCAGAAGAGGAACTTAGAGAATTTGTTAAAAAGTCAAAAATACCTGTTGTGCATACACTTATGGGTAAAGATGCAATAGAATATGATAATCCATATTATATAGGTCTTATAGGAACACATGGAGAAAAACATGCAAACAGAGCTGTTACAGGAGCAGATGTTTTAATATTAATAGGAACAAGAGCAGCAGATAGAGCAACATCAGGTTCTAAGTTCTTTGCAAAGGATGCGGATATTATACACATAGATATAGATCCTGCAGAAATAGGGAAAAATTTAGAATCATTAATTCCTGTTGTTGGAGATGCAAAATTTGTAATTAGAGAATTGATAGAGGGTATAGATGAAATAGATACAAGTGAGTGGTTAAATGAAATAAATAGTTGGAAAGAGGAATTAAGCTGCGAATCTGAAGATATATATGTAAATCCCAAATATGCTATAAAACAAATTTCAGATTTGGTAGAAGATGATGCTATATTGGTAGCTGATGTTGGGCAGAATCAATTTTGGGCGGCACATAATTTTAAAATAAAAGGAAACAGGAGGTTTATTACATCAGGTGGATTAGGCACAATGGGATATTCAATCCCGGCTGCAGTAGGAGCAAAATTTGGTACCCCTCAAAGAAGAGTTATTGCAGTTATGGGTGATGGTAGCTTTCAAATGAGCTCTAATGAGCTTGGGACAATAGCAGAAAATAATATAAATATAATAATGGTATTGATGAATAATTCTGGACTTGGTATGGTAAGAGAAATTCAAAATAAAACTTATAAAGTGAGTTATGGTGTTGAACTTAATGCAAATCCCGATTTTGTTGGAATTGCAAAGGCTTATGGATTACAAGGCAGGAAAGTCACATCTAATAATCAATTCAAAGAGGCATTTTTGGAGGCTATGAAGTCAGATAAGGCATATTTAATAGAGTGTATTGTTAACCCTAAAGAGAGTACGCTTTAAGGGGGGATAAATATTAGCAGGCATATATTATCAGTATTAGTTGAAAACCATTCAGGAGTATTGAGTAAGATAGCAGGACTATTCAGCAGGAGAGGATATAATATAGACAGCTTAACAGTTGGTATTACAGAGGATCCTACAATATCACGAATGACTATTGTTGTAAGAGGAGACGATTATATATTAGAACAAATCACGAAACAATTAAATAAATTGGTTGATGTTATTAAAATAATAGAACTTGATCCTTCAAAATCAGTATACAGGGAGCTGGCTTTAGTTAAAGTTTCATGTTTACCTAATAATAGGTCTCTTATTACTGAAACTGTTAACATATTTAGAGGGAATATAGTTGATATTAACAATAAGAGCATGACTATTGAAGTAACAGGGGATGATGAGAAAATTACAGCATTTATTGAACTTATGAAGCCCTATGGAATTAGGGAGATTATAAGAACAGGGCTTACAGCATTAGAGAGAGGTAATAAATGTATATAAAAAACAAATGCATATTTGATGCATTTGTTTTTTCTGTGATATGGATTATTAAAAATTTTTAAAAACATTCAAAAAATATTGACAATTAATGCAATTAAAATTATACTATTACTTAAGATAAACGATTAACTTGGAGGATGAAATGAAAAATAATATCTCTATAAAAGAAATAGCTAAATTATGTAATGTTTCCACTGCAACTGTATCAAAAGTATTGAACAATAAAGGAAGATTTTCTGAAGAAACCAGACAAAAGGTGCTTGAGGTTGTTAAAAAATATAATTATCAAACTAATATGGTTGCCAAAAGTTTAAGAACAAATAAATCACAAATAATAGGAGTAATTGTTCCTGATATTATTAATGAATTTTTTGCATGTATTATAAAATCTATTGAAAGCTATTTTTTTCCTCATGGTTATTCAGTTTTTATTTGTAATACTGATGAAGATGTGGATAAAGAAAAAGAATATCTAAGGCAGTTTGAAGCAAAAGGTGTTGATGGCATTATATATATTTCTGGTAAATCGGGAAATATTACCAATACGATTAAAAGAGATATACCAATTGTATGTATTGATAGAAAGCCATCTGGTAAAAGTGATATTGTAACTATTGAATCAGATAATCGAATGGGTGGATATCTTGCCACAGAAGAGCTAATTAGAAAGGGATGTAGAAATATAGCTGTATTGAAAGATTATCGTGATTTGTCTACTACTAAACATCGTTTTAAAGGCTATCAGGATGCTCTTTTAAGATACAATATTAATTTTAATGCAAAACTTATTAAAAATATTAAAGTAGATTTTAATTCCGCAAGAATCGCTGTTTTAGAGTTGATTGATAGCGGTATTAATTTTGATGGAATTTTTGCATTCACAGATTGGCTGGCGTTAGGAGCATTGACAGCATTAAAAGAAAGAAAAATTAAAGTTCCAGATCAGATTAAAATTGTCGGATTTGATAATATATCAACTTCTCAATATAGTTATCCTTCAATAACAACAATAAATCAAGATAAGGAAATGATAGGTCAAACAGCTGCAAATATACTTCTAAACCTTATAAATAAAGAATATAATAAAGTTAGCAATATTGTAATTCCTGTTAGCTTGGTTGTTAGAGAAACGACATAAGTTTTTTTTCAAATGGTTAATCGATTAACCATTTGAATGTAATATTTTACCAGTTATTATTTGCTGCATTGCAGCAATTAAGATAATAAAAAGGGGGATAAAAAATGAAACATTTCAAAAAACTAACATTAATTGCATCAATGATTGTCTTAATTATTTCTTTATTTTCAAGCTGTAGCAAAAAAGAGAGCAGTACTTCAACCCAAAGCACACAGACTCAGCAGCAGACATCAGATAATGCACAAATTGCTATTGTATTAAAAACACTTTCTAATCCTTTCTGGGTAACAATGAAAGAAGGAATTGAAGCTGAAGCAAAGGCACAAGGCATTAAAGTTGATATTTTTGCAGCATCATCAGAAGAAGATGTTCAGGAACAGTTAAAACTTGTTGAAAACCTTTTGAACAAAGATTATAAAGCAATAGGAGTTGCCCCACTATCACCTGTTAATCTTATACCAGCAGTCGTAGAAGCCAACAAAAAAGGTATGTATGTAGTTAACATAGACGAAAAAATTGACATGAATGAATTAAAGAACGCTGGTGGAAGTGTAATTGCGTTTGTTACTACTGATAACGAAAAAGTTGGTGCAAAGGGTGCACAATATATAGTTGATACATTAGGAGCACAGGGAGGCGAAGTTGCTATTATTGAAGGAAAAGCAGGCAATGCATCGGGTGAAGCAAGAAAAAAAGGTGCTGCTGGAGTATTTAATTCAAATTCTTTAATAAAATTAGTTGCAAGTCAGCCAGCTGATTGGGATAGATCAAAAGCATTAGATGTTGCTACTAATATGCTTCAAAGAAATCCGAATATAAAAGCATTCTATTGCTGTAATGATACAATGGCACTTGGAGTTATGCAAGCTGTCCAAAATGTAGGAAAAGAAGGAAAAATACTTGTTGTAGGAACAGACGGTACACCAGAAGCTGTACAGGCAGTGAAAGATGGGAAAATGGCAGCAACAGTAGCTCAAGATCCTGCAAAAATTGGTGCTACAAGCTTACAATTATTAATTAAAGCACTCAAAGATAAGCCTCAAATATCAGTAGATAAAGAACCCGAATTTATAACAGTAGATTCAAATTTAATTAAGAAATAATTATCTTAAAACATGGCCTTGATGTTGCATAATGTAGATAATGTCAAGGCCATGCTATTAAACCAGAAAACAATTAAATAAAAAGAGGTTATGATATGAAATATTTAGTAGAAATGAGAGGTATTACAAAAAAATTCCCAGGAGTAATTGCACTAGATAATATAAATTTTCAGCTTCTTCCAGGAGAGGTACATGTACTGCTTGGAGAAAATGGAGCAGGGAAATCAACGTTAATGAAGATATTAAGTGGGGTATATGAACCAACAGAAGGTACTATAATAATCGGTGAAAAAAAGTATACGAAATTGACACCAAAGGATTCAAAAGAAAATGGTATTGGAATAATATATCAGGAACTAAGCGTAATTAATGAATTATCAATAGAAGAAAATATATTTGTTGGGAAAATACCAACGACTAAAAAATTTGGCATACCTATTGTTGATTACAGATCAATGAGAAAACAGACTATTAATCTATTATCTAGAATTGGATTGAATAAAAATCCATCTACCCTTTTGAAAGAGTTGTCAATTTCTGAGAAGCAGCAGGTAGAGATAGCAAAAGCATTATCTTCAAATGCAAAAATACTTATAATGGACGAGCCAACATCTTCACTTACAATTGAGGAAACAAACAATTTATTTAAAATAATAAGACAACTAAAAGAAGAAGGAGTTGGGATAATATATATATCTCATAAGTTAAAAGAAATAAAAGAAATAGGTGATAGAGTTACAATATTGAAAGATGGTACTTATGTAAATACAAAGAATATTAAAGATACCAATGAGGAAGAACTTGTTACCATGATGGTAGGAAGAGAACTCAAATCAAAGTATCTAAATCCTAAACATAGTTATCACGGAACAGAGGAAATTATATTTGAAGTTAGAAATCTTACAAGGCAGGATAAAAAAGTAAAGAATATAAGCTTTAAACTTCATAGGGGAGAAATATTAGGCTTTGCAGGGTTGATTGGGTCTGGGAGAAGCGAACTAATGAATGCTATATTTAGGGCAGACAATATAGAATCTGGGGATATATATTTATTCGGTAAAAAGCTAAAATATAAAAATCCATACGAAGCAATAAAAAACAATATTGGGCTCATTACTGAAAACAGAAGGGAAACAGGCTTTTTTAATAACTTTAGTATTGCAGAAAATATATCTTTAATACCTTTTATTAAAGAATCAAAGGCAGGAGGCATTTTAGGACTTTTAGATAAAAATAAAGAAAAGAAGTATGCAGCAGAACAGAAAGAGTATTTAAAAATAAAGTGCACTTCTATAAGTCAAAATATAACTGAGCTTTCAGGTGGAAATCAACAGAAAGTTATTATAGGAAAATGGCTTGCTGCAAAATCCGATCTTATAATATTTGATGAACCAACTAAAGGAATCGATGTAGGAGCAAAAAGTGAAATATATGCGATAATGAGGGAGCTTGCAAACAATGGCAAAGGCATAATCATGGTATCCTCTGAGCTTCCTGAATTACTTTCTGTATGTGATAGAATTATTGTATTCAAGGATGGAGCAATTAGAGCAGTGTTTTCAAGTGATGAGGCAACTGAAGAAAAAATAATTTTTGCTGCTACATCAGAAAAAATTGAGAATTAGAGGGGAATAATAATGAATATGGATTTTAGACGTTT
The DNA here is from genome assembly GCF_006016075.1 of Caloramator sp. E03. Classification (NCBI taxonomy): domain Bacteria; kingdom Bacillati; phylum Bacillota; class Clostridia; order Eubacteriales; family Clostridiaceae; genus Caloramator; species Caloramator sp. E03. Next base: position 2,065,732 of record NZ_CP040093.1, read on the forward strand.
ATGGGAAAAATATGGAACTTTAGGTATACTGCTTTTAATTATAATATTATTGGGTATACTTTCACCACATTATTTTTTAACAGGTAATAATCTAACTCAAGTTGTACTTCAAAGTTCAATTACAATATTATTAGCATGTGGAGAGTTTTTTGCGATACTAATAGCTGGGATTGACCTTTCGATAGGTTCAATTGTTGCTTTAACTGGAATGATAACCTCAAAAATGATGATGAGCGGTTTCCCTGTATTAGTTGCAATAATAATTGGAGGGATTTTATTTGGCGCACTATTAGGAGCAATCAATGGAAATCTTGTAAATATAACAGGACTTCACCCATTTATAATTACTTTAGGTACACAGGCAATCTACAGAGGATTGACCCTTATTATTTCAAATGCACGACCGGTATTTGGTTTCCCCAAAGGATTTATTAAGGGAATTGCGGGCTGGATATGGAAAATTCCAATTCCAGTAATTATAGCTCTTGTGGTTGCACTTATATTAACATTTATAACAAAAAAGACAAAACTAGGAAGAAATATTTATGCACTTGGCGGCAACAGCCAAGCAGCATGGTATTCAGGTATTAATATAAAGCTTCATACACTAATAGTATTTATTATATCGGGAATATGTGCAGGAACTGCTGGAGTTGTATTAACTGCAAGGCTAGGTGCAGCAGAACCTCTTGCAGGTATTGGATTTGAAACTTATGCGATTGCTTCTGCGATAATAGGAGGTACAAGCTTTTTTGGAGGAAAAGGAAATATATTCGGCGTAGTAATGGGAGGACTCATAATAGGAGTAATAAGTAATGGACTTAATATTCTTAATGTTCCTACATATTATCAGCAAATAGTTATGGGTTCATTAATAATTATCGCTGTTTCAATTGATAAAATATTCAGCAGAAGGAGGTAAAAATATGGACTGCAAATTTTCACCATCACTTATGTGTATGAATTTGCTTGAGCTTAAAAATCAAATAGATATATTGAATGAAAGAGCAGATTTTTACCATATTGATATTATGGATGGACATTATGTAAATAATATTACTTTATCACCCTATTTTATAAAACAAATAAGAAGTATTGCAAAACTTCCTATTGATGCACATCTTATGGTTGAGAAACCAGAGAGTATAATTAATGATGCTGCAAAGGCAGGAGCTGATTATATAACACCTCACGCTGAGACAATAGACAGGCAGGCATTTAGGATAATAAAAAAGATTAAAGATCTTGGATGCCGAGCAGGTATTGCATTAAATCCAGCAACTTCAATTGAAAGTATAAAATATTATCTTCATCTTCTTGATAAAATTACAATAATGACTGTAGATCCTGGATTTGCAGGTCAGCCTTTTATACCAGAAATGCTTAAAAAAATAGAACAGTTAAAAGAAATAAAGCAAAAAAATGGATATAAATATTTAATTGAAGTAGATGGAGCATGCAATTTTAAAACTTTCAGTGAGCTCTTTAAAGCAGGTGCTGAGGTATTCATTTTAGGTACATCAGGTTTATTTGGTTTAGATGATAATCTTGAAAAAGCATGGGATATTATGATTGATAATTTTAGTTATCAAATAAAAAATATTCAAAAAATAGAATCTGTTTCATAATAAATTGAAGTATATGGAGGAATAAGATGTATTTAAATAGTAAAGAGCCATTTTTTACAATGTTTGATAGAGAAAAATTAATTTTATCTAATTTCAGCGATTTTGAAGAAAGAAAAATATCAGATTTAAAGGGATATTTTTTGAATGAAGCCATCAGACAAAAAATGGAATATGATAACAATACAATTGTATACAAAGTATATAAACAGAATGTACCTCATGAAGAAGGAGAGCTTCTTCATTGTATAACAATAATTGAACCTGGAAATGTTGATGGAGAATTTTTTATGACAAAAGGACATTACCATGTAAATGAAAATTGTGCCGAGATATACTATGGACAATCAGGAATGGGACTGCTTATAATGCAGAATGGAAATAGGGTAGAAAAAATTGAGATGAATGCTGGTACGATTGCATATATACCTGCAGGATGGGGGCATAGAACAGTAAACATAAAAGAAAGTGAACCTTTTGTATTTTTTTCAATATGGCCTGCTCAATCGGGTTATAACTATCAAAAAAGCATTGATGAACCATTTAAATGCAGAGTTTTTAGGAAAAACAACGGATATGAATTAAAATATTTTATTTAAGGTGATAAGATGGAATATAAAGACTATGTTATAGGTATAGATATTGGGGGAACGAATATAAGGATTGGCATGGTAGATAAAGAAGGAGAACTTTATAATTTTATAATTCAAAGCAGTAGTTTTTTAAGTAATCCTAATACATCTGTATCAATGCTAAAAAAGTATATTAATGATTATATAAGTAAATATTCAATAGGAAAGCTTTTGGCAATTGCCATAGGATTTCCATCAACCATAAGCAAAGATAAAAAAATAGTTTATTCAACTCCTAATCTTACAGGCTTTAATAATATTAATATAGTAGATAATTTCGAAAATGATTTTAAAGTACCTGTTTTTATAGATAAGGATGTTAATTATCTTCTGAAATGGGATATTAGAAATAAAAAAATAAATGATAAAGAAATAATTATTGGATTTTATATAGGTACTGGTTATGGAAATGCAATTTGCATAAATGGTAATTTTTTATCAGGTAAAAATGGTGTTGCAGGTGAATTAGGGCATATTCCAGTACTCGGCGGTAAGGATATATGTGGATGTGGAAACGAAGGATGCATGGAGATATATGCGTCAGGAAAGAAATTGAGTCAAATAAAAGATAAGTATTTTCCTAAAACAGAAATATCTAATATATTTTTAGAACATGCTGATAGCAAATATATAAAAAAATTTATTGATAATATATCTATACCTGTTGCTACAGAGGTAAACATATTTGATCCTGATGTAATTATAGTAGGAGGAGGAGTTCTTCAAATGAAAGGATTTCCGTTCGATGAATTCGAAAGGTGTCTTTATAGGCATTTGAGAAAACCTTATCCTGCTGAAAACATAGAGATTTTATATTCAGAACAAAATCAAATTAGTGGTATTCTTGGTGCAGCATATTGTGCACATGAAAGTATAGGTAGCATTCTCTAGGAATGAAAATCATTTTTTGTAATTGAATTGATTTTGAATCCTTCTTGATAAGATAATAGAGCCTTTTAAATTATAACATTCTAATTATAACCATTTTCATAATATTTTATATATGATTTATATGAAATTAGTTAAAATATTTAATTAGAAATAGTATGAGCTTTAATTCAGAACCTTTAAGGTTCTGAATTGAAATTTTTACAATAAAGGAGGTTTTTGATTAATTTACACAAAATTATTTACAGTTTCGATTTTCTATTAAAGAAAATACTTTGGCTTTCTAATAAATGTTTAGGATTATTTATAACCTCAACATTTATTAAAAAGCCGTTTTTATTCCTCCACTTCTATAAGCAACTCTTCCCACCTTTGATAAAGCTCATCAAGAATCTTTTTTGTGTTTTCAAATTCCTTGTTAACTTTTATTGCCTTTTCTGGATCCTTGTATGTCTCTTCAAGGCACATTAAGCTTTGAAGTTCTTGAATTTTCAAATCTGTTTCCTCAATCATCTTTTCTATTTTTTTAAGTTCTTCTTTTTGTTGTTTCTTTTTTATTTGTAATTCTCTAAGCTTTCTTTTTTCTTCTCTTATTTCTGTTTTAGTCTTTCCTTCGATGTTTACTATTATTTCATCCTGATTTGAGTTTTTCTTTGAAATATAGTATTGGAAATTTCCAAGGTATTCAGTTATATTTCCATCTTCCATTTCAAGTATTTTGTTTATTACTTTATTTAAAAAGTATCTATCATGGGAAATAACAAATAGGGTTCCCTCGTATTCTAATAAAGCTTTTTCAAGGGCTTCCCTTGAGAGTATATCAAGATGGTTTGTAGGCTCATCTAATAGGAGAAAGTTAGCTTTAGATAGCATAAGTTTTAAAAGAGAAAGCCTGCATTTTTCTCCTCCAGATAGGCTTTCAACCTTCTTAAACACATCATTCCCTGTAAATAAAAATGCAGCAAGGTAGTTTCTTACCTGAGTTATAGTCAAGTTGGGGTAATCATCCCAAATTTCATCTATTATCATTTTGTCAGGTGATAAGTCTTTTTGTTCCTGATCATAATATCCTATATAAACATTTTTACCAAGCCTTATCATTCCATTATCGGGATTTAATTTTCCACAAATCATCTTGAATAAAGTTGTTTTTCCCCTGCCATTTTCCCCAACGAGTGCTGTTTTTTCTCCTCTTTTTATCATAAAAGATAGGTTGGTAAATAAAGTTTTATCATTAAAGGATTTTGAAAGGTCTTCAACAATAAGCACATCATTTCCACTTTTGTATTTAACATCGAATTTGATTTTAGCAGTTTTATCTTCAGTGAGTGGTTTTTCAAGCCTTTGTATTCTTTCTAAAGCCTTTTCCCTGCTTTCAGCCTGCTTTATACTTTTTTCTCTATTGAAAGATCTATATCTTTCTATAATCTCCTCAAGTCTTTTTATTTCTTTTTGCTGAAGAGAATATTCTTTCATGCTTTGCTCAAGTCGCTTTTCTCTTTCAGCAATAAAAAAGGAATAATTGCCATTGTATTCTTCTACAATCCCATTATTAAGCTCAAAAGTTTTATTAGTAATCTCATCAAGAAAATACCTGTCATGGGATATTATTAATACAGTTCCCTTATATTCCTTAAGAAAGTTTTCAAGGAACTGTATAGCGTCAAGGTCAAGATGATTAGTTGGCTCATCAAGAAGGAGTATGTCAGGATTAGATAGCAAAAGCTTAGATAATGCTACCCTTGTTTTTTGACCTCCAGAAAGGTTTGCTATTTTCTTTGAAAAATCTTCATTTGATATTCCAAGACCTATCAGCATACCTTTGGCAAAACTTTCACAACCATAGCCATTATTTCTTTCATATTCTTCCTGAAGGTGACCATATTCATTAAGTAATTTTTTATATTCGTTAGAGTTAAAGTTTTCTTTTGACATTAGTATTTCAAGTTCTCTTAACCTGTTTTCTATATTTTTTATATTTGAAAAAACGTTCATTGTTTCTTCAAAAACTGTAAGGTTTTCATCAAGGTCTAAATTTTGGGATAAATATCCAATTTTCTTGTTTTGACCTATAAAAATATCACCAGAGTCTGGTTTTAGTTCATTACAAATTATTTTAAACAGGGTAGTTTTACCTGCTCCGTTTGGTCCTACTAATCCAACCTTTTCATATTCATTTATTGCAAATGTAATATCTTTTAATATTACTTCTATACCATAGCTTTTTTGTATTTTATTTAAAGATAATGCAATCATATAAACACCCCAAATATATAGTAACAAAAATATTTTACTATAAAAAATTATCAATTGAATATATTTTATGAAATTTATTTTGATTGACACATAAATGTTTATATATTAACATATTTATATAAAATAATAAAGTAAATATTATGTAAATATTATTTAATATATTTTAATTATAAAATTAAAAATTTAGGAGTTGAATTTGTATCATGAACAAGAAAACTATGATTTCAATGGCTGTTATCAGGAGACTCCCTAAATATCTCAGGTATCTCGGAGAACTTTTAAATAATGACATAACAAGGATATCATCTAAGGAACTTTCAGAAAGGACGGGCTTTACAGCATCTCAAATTAGGCAGGATTTAAACTGTTTTGGAGATTTTGGACAGCAAGGCTATGGATATAACGTAAGGGAGCTTTATGATCAGATAAGCAAAATATTAGGACTAAACAGGAGTTATACTACAGTTATAATCGGAGCAGGAAATATAGGACAGGCTATTGCAAACTATACTAATTTCGAAAAGCTTGGATTTGTATTAAAGGGAATGTTTGATAAAAATCCAAAGCTAATTGGTATTAAAATAAGAGATCTTGAGGTTAGGGATGTTGAAGAGCTTCCAGATTTTCTCGAAAATAATAAAATTGATATTGGAATTATATGTGTTCCCAAAAAGCAGGCTCAAGGTATTGCGGATATTTTTGTTAAAAATGGAATTAAGGCAATATGGAATTTTGCTCCAACAGATTTAACTGTTCCAGATGATGTAATAGTTGAGAATGTACACTTAAGCGAAAGCCTATTGACTTTAAGCTATAGGCTAAATGAAGATAAACTTTTTAAAGATAAATAAACCTTATCTATAAGAAATAGGGCATGTATAACATGCCCTATTTTAGGTTATCTATATAGTCTGCTGCAGAAAGTGCTGCCACTTGCCCCTCACCTAAGGCTTTTGCTATCTGGTAGGGCTTTCCTGTAACATCCCCTGCTGCAAAAAGACCTTTTATATTAGTTTCCATATTTCTATTAACTTTAACATGAGCACCATCTACATCAAGTCCAGGAATTAATGTTTTTAATGGATAACTATCTTTAATCACAAAGAAGCCATCGGCTGAAATTTCATTGTTTTTTAGAATAAGTTTCTTTGCTGATAAATCACCTTCAAATCTTAAAGGCATATCCTTTACTATTTCTACGTTGTTATTAAAATTAAAATCATCGTTTATTGCTGGTACAAAATAAACTTTGTTACAAACTTCAGATAAGAATCTTGTTTCCTCAATTGATTCTTTATTATATCCAACAACTGCAACAGTTTTTCCTTTATAAAGGGGTGCATCGCAGGTGGCACAATAACTAACGCCGGAGCCTAAAAATTTGTCCTCTCCATCGATTGACTTTTTAAAATCAACTCCTACTGCAAGTATTACTGTTTTAGCTTCAAACATATCGGTTTCAGCTTGTATGGCAAAGTATTTATCCATAGTATAAACCATATTTACCATCTTTGATGAAAAGGTTATGTTAAGGGATGATAGATGGTCATTTAGCTTTGTAATAAGTTCGGGACCTTTTATTTCAACAAATCCTGGATAGTTATGGATTGAAGGGGACAGCATAACTTTTTTGCTGTCCCTTCCAAACATTAAAACAGACTTATTTCTTGCTATTGCGTTTATTGCAGCAGATATTCCAGCAGGACCTTTGCCTATTATTGCAACGTCATACATTATAAATCAAGTGCTCCTTTAATAGCATCTTCAATTTGGTTTTCTGGTCTAAAACCAACTATTTTTCCTAATGCTTTTCCATCTTTAAAAAGTATTAGGGTTGGAATACTTGAAATCCCGAACATATTAGCGCTATTTGGATTTTGATCAACATCCACCTTAACAACTTTAAGCTTACCATCAAATTTAGATGCGATATTATCAATTACAGGTGCAAGCATTCTGCATGGACCGCACCATGTAGCCCAGAAATCAACAAGTACAGGTTTGTCAGATTCTAAAACTTCTAATTTAAAATTTGCATCGTTTGCATGTACTACCATATTAATTACCTCCTATCAATACCCCTAAGGGGTAACTATATTATTATGATATTCATTATTTTTGGGTATGTCAATAGTTTTTGATATAATTTATTTGTCAAAAAATATTGAGTGGAACAAAATTAAAATATAAAGTGTCATAATTATACAAGAATAATTTATAAAGAGGTGATTGCGTGTCGAAGAAAAAAATAAAGGTAACATTGTTTTTTATTATGTTTATGTTTATTTTTGCACAGTTTGAAGCATACTATGCAGCAACTTCAAACAATAATTCTTTTATACCCTATAAAGCTATAATTACAGCAACAAGTCTTACTATAAGGCAAACACCTTCAACAACAGGTAAAGTAGTAGGATATTATAAAAAAGGAACTGTTGTTGATGTAATAGGTCAGTCAGGAAGCTTTTTAAAGACATCAAAAGGGTATATAGCCTCAGCCTACACTAAAAAATACACATCAGGGGTTTTAAGTAGTTCAACCACTGTATCAAGGGGGACAAGCTTTACACCTTATAAGGTAATTATAACATCAAGTTATCTTAATATAAGACAAGGACCTTCAACAAGCTATAAAATTGTAGGAAAATATTATAAAAATAATATTGTTGATGTAATAGGTCAGTCGGGAAGCTTTTTAAAGACATCAAAAGGATATATAGCTTCAGCCTACACTAAAAAATACGTAAGCTCAACATCTACTCAAACAAGCCAAGTAAATAATCCGCCTTTATATAGGGCAAAGGTTATAGCAAGTATTCTTTCAATTAGGCAGCAGCCTTCAGCATCTTCAAAGGAAGTTGGGACTTATTACAGAGGAGATGTTGTTGATATATTTGGCAGGGAAGGAGACTTTCTAAAAACAAGCAAGGGATATATTTACGAAGCATATACTCAAAGAATACAGGAAACTTCAAGAGGCGATTCAAGCCAGTCTGATAATATAGGTAAATATATAATGGTAAATGAAGATACCCAGCTTCTTTTAAGTACAAGCGGGGTTCATGATGAAAGATATGCTGTTAAAGGTAAAATATTTAAAATTGTTGATGAAGAAAATGGGTATTTTAAAATTAAAATGGGTGCCATATATGGCTATATAAGCCCAAGTAATGTAACAATTCTTAATTATCAGCCTAAAGATAAAGTGACGTTAGGATGGAATTACATAAGTGCAAAATCATCAAATTCTGTTTATTATAATGATAGCAGCGATTATATTAACATCAATTCTGCAACTCTTGGACTTGATATAATATCTCCAACGTGGTTTTATATGACAGGAGATTATAATAACCCTTCATCAATAAAGGTTGCAGAAAAGGCTGATAGGGAATATGTTATAAGGGCACATAGAAATGGATATGAAGTGCATGGCCTTTTTTCTGAGTTTAGTGCAAATAGGGCTTATGCGATGTTTACTAATTCACAGATTCGCCAAAATGTAATTGATAATGTAGTAAAATATGCACTTATCTATAACCTTGATGGTATAAATATTGATTTTGAGGCCCTTGGAGTAAAAAATAAGGCTTATTTTACAGCCTTTGTAAAGGATTTATCTGAAAGGCTTCACAAGGCAGGTCTTACTGTTTCGGTAGATGTTACAAAGATTACAACTGACAGCAATATATATTCAGGAGGATATGACAGGCTTGAACTTTCAAAGTATGTTGATTATGTTATACTTATGGCCTATGATGAACATTATTCAGGCTCAAAGCAAGCTGGTTCTGTAGGTTCATATCCTTGGGTTGATGCTTCAGTGAAGCAACTCTTAAATATTGGTATACCATCAAATAAGCTAATTTTAGGAATACCTTTTTATGCAAGAGAATATACTTTATCTGTAAGCCAGGCTTCTCAATTTGTAATTTTTAACACTGATCAAAGTGGTATTTATAGCCAACCAACATTAAGTGATGATTATAAACTTGAAAATGCTACTGAAAGTGGAAGCTATAAATACATTTCTAAAGCAGATGGATGGTATACGGTAGAATATAATGGAGGACAAGCCTTTATACCTGAAAATGATGCTTCCCTTGTACAGATAGGAAATAATAGTGAGACTGTTATTGATTCAAGAGCACTTAAGATGCAGGCAGTAAGTGATAATAAAGTAAAATATAATGGAAGAGTATATTTTGATAATAATGCAAAACAAAATGTACTTGAATATTATGATTCTAATGGAAATAAACGTTTAACGTGGATAGAAGATGCCACCTCAGTATCCTGGAGAATGGATATAGTAAATCAATATAATCTTAAAGGATGTGCAGCTTGGCAGATAGGTCTTGAAACAAGAGATATTTGGGATATTATTAAACAAAAGCTGAAGTAACATGCTTCAGCTTTTGCTATTTTATAAATAATTGATATAATTAGCTTAAATATATCTCTTGGAGGAATTTTTATGGATATATATGCATTTATAGGTAGGAGTGGAACTGGCAAAAGTTATAAGGCACAATATGTAGCGGGATGTTATGATATAGAGTATATTATTGACGATGGATTGTTAATTAAAGGTAATAAGGTAATCGCTGGAGTATCGGCAAAAAAGGAGAGTACCAGGATTGCTGCTGTAAAAAGGGCTGTTTTTAAAGATGCAGAGCATAGAGAAAAGATAAAAGAAGCAATAAGAGAGCATGCTATTGATAAGCTTCTCATAATTGGTACTTCAGAGCACATGATAAAGAGTATAATAGATGCTCTTGAACTTGATAGGGATTATAAGATAATAAGGATTGAAGATGTTTCTGAGCCTGAAGAAATAGAAGAAGCTACAAAATCAAGAAGAGTAAAAGGAAAGCACGTTATTCCAGTACCTACCTTTGAAATTAAAAAGGATTTTTCAGGTTATTTTCTTGATTCAATAAAAATGCTAACAAATAAAAGTAACAAGGAGCATGATTTGGAAAAAACAGTTGTAAGGCCAACCTTTAGCTACCTTGGGAAATATAATATAACTAACGGTGCACTAAAAACTATAATATTTGAGTCTGCAAAGGAAAATGATAGGGTTGCAAGAGTTTTATTCATAGATATTGAAAATAAACCAAACGGTATAATAATAAATCTATCATTATCTCTTTACCTTAAGGAGCCTTTAAATATTACTGCTAAAAATATTATGGAAAGAGTTAAAGATAACGTTGAATATATGACAGGAATAAATATAATAAGCGTTAATATACTTATAAAATCAATAAAGATAGATCAGGAGTGATTATATGGAAAAAGAAACCTTTGATAAAGGTATAGTTTTTAAAAATATTGAGGATTTTGATTTAAAGCACACCTTTGACTGTGGCCAGTGTTTTAGATGGATTGAAAATAATGATGGCAGTTTTACTGGGGTTGCATTTAAAAAGGCAGTTAGAATATATAAAAAGGATAAAGATATATATATTGAAGGGGCAGAATATAATGATGCTGAATTTTGGAAAAGATATCTTGATTTAAATAGGGATTATAAAGCAATAAAAGATGAGCTCTCAAAGGACGAAGTTATGGAAAAGGCAATAAAATACGGATGGGGAATTAGGATTTTAAATCAGGATATGTTTGAAACAGTTATATCATTTATAATATCAGCAAATAATAGAATACCTATGATTAAAAGAACTATTGAGAATATATGTAGAGAATATGGGGATGTGATAGAGCTTAGTGGTAAAAAATATTATACTTTTCCAAGCCCAAAGGAGCTTGCAAAGGCAAATATAAAGGATCTTGAAAATTTAGGCTGTGGCTTTAGAGCAAAGTACATAGTAGATACTACAAAGGATATATTAAATGGTGCCTGTGATTTAGATAGTATAAGAAAATTAGATACTGATGATGCTCAAAGGGAGCTTATGAAACTAAAAGGAATAGGTCCTAAGGTTGCAGATTGTATACTTTTGTTTTCCATGGGAAAACATGACGCTTTTCCAGTTGATGTATGGGTTAAAAGGGTAATGCAGTATTTTTATCTTGCTCCAGATGTTAGCCTTAAAAAGATAAGAGATTTTGCAAGAAAAAAGTTTGGGAATTATGCTGGGTTTGCACAAGAGTATCTTTTTTATTACGCAAGGGAATTTATGGGAAGAGAAGGACTTTCAAAATAACATGAATAAATTTTCATTAAATAGAAAATATTAGATTATAATTAAAGAAAGAATTATTAAGGAGGCTCCCATGGCACCTATTCTTAAATATAAGAAAGTTAAATTAAATAATTCTATTGTACCCCAGGTTTTTATTAAAAAGGATGATGGAATAATTTATTTTGATAGAATAAACCCTGATGAGGCAAGGTTTTGCATTTTAGATGATAATGGTGAGAAAAACTTTGAAGTTTCAACTGGGCAGGGCATTATAACTTTAAATGGGGATATGTATATTGCAGATATTAAAAATGGTACTATACTAAAAAAGTATTTGCCTTCGGGTGAAGTTGAGAGAAGCATTAAAATAGAAGGAATATTTTATGATTTTAAAATTTCTGCTTATGGTGAACTTATTTGTCTTGGCAATATTGGCAGTGAGACGGTAATTAAGATATATAGCAATAATTTTAATGAAATGTGTACAATATTTGTTAAAGATATTTTCTTTGGAAGCTGTATATTCCTAGAGGAAGATAAAATATATGTTGCAGGATTTGATAAAAATATGAACTTTGAAATAGTAAAAATAAATTATATTGGTAGTATGCTTAATAAATGGCATATTGATTATAAGTATAATAAAAAGATTATTGTTAAGATGGAAAAATATAAAAACTATTTCATTATGCTAACAATAGGTAAAAAAGGAAACATGATGCTTTATGATGCTGATAAAAATATCTTAAGGGAAATATACCCTGATGATTTTGAAATAGAAAATTTTTTGGATTTTAATATTTATGGGGATACTATATCCATTCTTGGAGAAAGATATATATTGGATGTTCAAATAGAAGATATATTAAACTATAATCACAGAAAAAAAATTAAAAAGTTTATCTTTCAAAGCCAAATGTTTTATTATACCTATGCAATGTATTATAGCAATCTTTCAACAGAAATACTTTTCTTATGTAAATATACAGTACCGTTTGTTTTTGTTTTTTATATAATATCCTTGATTATTAAATTCCCAATAGATATATTAGCCCTGCTTTATTTTTTACCGATTTTAAACTTTACAATAGCTTCAATAAAAAGCTTTATACTATTTTTAAAAAAGTCCAAAAGGATTGAACAGCTTCTTTATATAAATCAGTTTGAAGGCTTAAAAGATATAAATATATTGCCTTTTTATATGTCCTTAACTGTATTTTGCATAGAGGGATTTATAAACTATCCAAACTTTTATATTCTACCTAATGTATTGATTGCAATTTTATTTTATTTTACTTTCTACTATATAAGTAAATTTGCTATAGAATATATAAAAAATAACAACGACAGCATAGTAATAGAGCTTTTAAAAAGTGATGATCTAATTTTTAAAGAATACATTAATAACATAGTAAGATGTCTTAAGGAAAAGAAAAGTGAAAAGATTTTAATAGAGATTATAGCTGATGAGGATATAAATTCAATAATACCTTTAAAATGGCAAAGAAGCAGGAAAAGTATAATAAGAGGTTTTAAATTTGATGTGAATTCAAATTGTTTAAAGACATTATTAGATTTTTCAAAACGCGATATAAAATATTCAAGAATTGGTATACTAACTGATTATATAAGCTATATGAAAAATGAAATAAATATTAAAAAGATTAAAATGGATATTGTGGATAAAGATTCTCAATTTGATTTTTAATATATTATTGTGAAAAATAAAGTAAAAAAGAGAAAACTGATGATATAATCATTTATTTAAGATTATTCGTATTTTTTAGCTTGTTTAGTTATTTATAACAATTTGATAATAAAGTACCATTTATTTAATATAATAATTGTGATTAGCACTCATTTAAAGTGAGTGCTAACAAAATGGGATTATAATTATAAATAATATATACACAAGGAGGGTTTAGAATGAAATTAAGACCATTAGGCGACAGAGTAGTTATTAAAAAGGTTGAAGCTGAAGAAACAACAAAAAGCGGAATAGTTCTTCCAGGAACAGCAAAGGAAAAGCC